>DATHJG010000448.1:0-4635 GCA_035489875.1 Solirubrobacteraceae bacterium
TCCTCGGCGACTTCACCGGGGACGGGCCGGTCGACGCGATCTTCCGCGCGATCAACGCGGCGACCAAGCGCGAGGCGCGGCTGCGCGAGTTCCGCATCGACGCGGTCACGGGCGGCCAGGACGCGCTCGGCGAGGCCAGCGTGGTGCTCGAGCTGGCCGGGCAGTCGGCCGCGGGTCAGGGCGTCTCGACCGACATCATCGAGGCGGCCGCCCAGGCATACGTCCGCGCGCTGTCGAACGCCGAGCGCAAGGTCCACGCGGCGGCCGCCGAGCCCGCCGAGCCCGCGGAGCTCACGTCCACGCCCTGAGCGCGCAAGCGGGTTCACCAAACGGAGACGGCGGGTATGGCGAGCGCCGTGAGGCGCATCGCCGTACCCGTGGCCCTCGTCGTCTGCGTCGCGATCGCGGGCTGCGGGAGTGGCGGGAGCGGCGCGCAGTCCGCGCGTCACCTCGACCCCCGGTCGGACGCGGTGATGGTCGTCGACGTCGACTACGACGGGGACAACTGGCACCAGGTCAAGCGGCTCTACGCTCGGGCGATCCAGGTACCCGGGGTCGACGACGGGGGCCCGGCGACGCCGCCGACGCTCGACGGCGCCCTCGGGCTCCTCGCGTCGTGGTCGGGGCTGTCGTTCCCCGACGACATCCGGCCGCTGCTGGGCGGGACGCTGCACGTCGGCGTCCGCACGGAGCCCGCGCCATCGCTGTCGGCGAGCGCGCGGGACGTGCTCGAGCGATACGACCCCGACGCGACGTTCTGGGGCGCGGACCCGCCGCGCTACTTCGACTACGACGGCAAGCCGCTGGACGCCGCACGCGTCGAGGCCGCGCAGCGCGAGCAGGACCTCCGCCGGCCCGCGACCACGGTCACGGCCGCCTACCGCGTCGAGGACGCCGACGCGCTCGAGCGCGTGCTCGCCGAGCTGCGCGGGCAAGGGCTCGAGTCGCAGCCGATCGAGGGCGTCGACGACGCGCGGCGGCTCGCCGACGGCGTGGCGGTGGTCGGCGGGGACACGATCGTCGCGGTCCTGGCCGACGACGAGGACAGCTCGGACCGGGCGCTGCGCGAGCGGCTCGCCGCTGAGGGACCGGGCCCCGAGGTGCCCGAACTGGGCGGGGAGCTCGTTGCCGCCCGGCTCGCGCCGACGCTGCTCGGCGCCTGGCTCGACGCAGAGGAGCTCCCGCGCGCCCTGGCGAGCACCGCGGGCCGTGCCCTGAGGGGCGCGGAGCTGCGGCTGCGGCTCGACGAGGACGCCGCGCGCGCGACCGCGCGCGTGGACTTTGACGGCCTGCCGCCGGACGAGCTGCCGCTGCCGGAATCGGGCCTGCTCGCGCTGCCCACCGGCCAGACGCTCGCCAGCGCATCCGCCGACCAGAGCCTGACGACCACCTTCCTCGCCCGGGTCGCGCGGGAGCTGTTCCCGGACTCGCGCTTCGTGCGCCGCGTCGAACGGCTCGAGGCGCAGGAGGGGGTGCGATTCGAGGATGAGGTGCTGCGCCAGTTCGCCGGGCCCTCGTTCACGGTCCTGCGCCCCGTCGCCGATGGCGATCCCGCGTTCGCAGCGCGCTCGACGCTGCGCGACCCGGAGGCGATGCGCGCGCTGCTCGGCCGGATCGCTCCGGCGTTGCCGGGCGTCCTGGAGGGGCTCCAGGGGCTCGGCTCGGCCGGGCTCGCCGGTCTGCTCTTCGTGGCCCCGGACGCGCCGCTCACGCCGGGCGCGTTCGGCCTGCTCGCGGCCGTCGACGTGGCGCGGCTCGCCGGACGGGACTCGGAGCAGCTCTACGAGGTCCGCGGGCTGGACCCGCACGGCGCCCGGCCCGGCCCGGATCAGGTCGTGTACGGGCTCGTCGGCGACGCGTTCGTCGTCGCCTCCTCGGCCGAGCTGGCCCGGGAGGTCGCCACCATGACCACCGAGCCCGCCCAACAGGCCGCCACGCGCATCCGCGCGGACGTCCCCGCCCTGCTCGAGAGCGCCGGGATCGAGCTCGGCGACGACGAGACCCGGGTCGGGCGCGCGCTCGTCGAGGGCATAGAGGCGAGCGCTTCCGCGGAGGACGGCGACGTCGCCGGCGAGGCCGAGGTGCGCTGGGCCCGCTGACCTACCCCGCCCGGCGCGCGGTCCAGAGATCCTCGACCGGCCAGCGCCGGGCCCACTCCAGCGTCATCCACTCGTACATGCCCCAGGAGATCTCGGCGGCGGCCCAGTCGCGCCGGGCCGGCTCGACGTACTCGGCGGCGTTGACCTCCCAGGCGGCCTTGTTCTCGCGTGCGTGGTCGGGCAGGTTCATGCGGGGGACGCTAACGCGCGGCCCTGGGCGTAGCCCGCCGCCTCGACCTGCGCGCGCCGGCCGGCGGCGAACAGGTCCGGGCCGATCGCCCGCACGGTCGCGGCGTCCGGCGCCGCGATCCGCACGCGCGCGCCGCGGCGGCGGAGCAGGAGCGACTCGGCCGCGGTGGTCGTGCTCGCGAACGCACGGATCGCGCCGAGGGGGTCGATGCCGAGGCGCGGCGTCGCGGTCGGGACGAGGCAGAGGACCTCGGCGCCCGCGCGGACCGGCGCGGCGTCGAGGTTCGCCGCGCTCCAGACGCCGCCGTCGACGTACTCCCGCCCGCCGATCGCGACCGGCCGGAAGACCCAGGGGACAGCGCAGGAGGCGAGCACGGCCTCGCTCACGCCGGCCTCCGGGGCGCCCGGCGCGCCGAACATCACGCGCCTGCCGGTCGCGAGGTCGACCGCGGCGACGCGCAGCCGGCCGTCGAACGCGACGTCCATCCGCTCGAGCGCCTCCCGCAGCTCCGGGATCTCGCGCGTCGCGCGCTGGCCGCGGCGCAGCACGGCGGCGCGGAGCGCGGCGCCGCCGGGCTCGAGCCCTGCGGCGACCGCCGGCGCGAGCGGCGCCGCCGCCGACAGCGCCGCCCGGCGCCCG
Source organism: Solirubrobacteraceae bacterium (assembly GCA_035489875.1). Classification (GTDB taxonomy): domain Bacteria; phylum Actinomycetota; class Thermoleophilia; order Solirubrobacterales; family Solirubrobacteraceae; genus DASQMT01. The sequence continues at coordinate 2,929 of DATHJG010000448.1, forward strand.
AGCCGGACGAGCCGCGCGACGCGATCGGACCCGTTGCGCGGCTCCGCGCGCTCCCATGCGTCCGTCACGCCGCCGGCGGCCGCCGGGCGCCGGCCGGCGGCGAGCACCGCGGCGACGATCGAGCCCGCGGACGTCCCGACGAACGCGTCGCACTCGCGCAGGTCCCACCCGGACTCGGCCTCGACGCCGGCGAGGCACGCCCGCAGCCACGCCTCGCCGAGCACGCCGCCGCCGCCGAGCACCAGGACGTCGGGCCGCCGGGTCAATCGCACGGGGGAGATGATGGCGCGCGAGCGTGGCCGCGGCCTGCGATCGCCGCAGACGATGGCGCCGGGCGCGGCGCGCGAGCGTGGCCGCGGCCTGCGATCGCCGCGGACGATGGCGCCCGGCGCGGCGTCACCTGTCGGCCATGCGCCGTCTGTTGCTCGTGGCGCTCTGCGTGCTGGGGCTCTCGGCCTGCGGCGGCTCCGGCGCCGACCTGCCGGCGGACGCGCCCGCCTGGCGCACGCTCGCGCCCGCGACGCTCGCGCGCACCGAGGTCGCCGCCGCCCGCGTCGGACGCCACATCTACGTGATCGGCGGCTTCGAGCGCGAGAGCGGCGTCACGACCGCCGCGGTCGAGCGGTACGACATCGAGCGCGACCGCTGGACCCGGGTTGCCGACATGCCGGTCGCTCTCAACCACGCGGCGGCCGCGAGCTACCGCGGCGACGTGTACGTGCTCGGCGGCTACCGCGGCCGTGGCGGGCTCACCGACGAGACCGCCGCGCTCTACCGGTACGACCCGGAGCGGGACCGATGGCGCGCGCAGCCGTCCGCGCCGACCGCGCGCGGCGCGCTCGCCGTCGGCGTGATCGGCCGGCGCCTGTACGCGGCGGGCGGCGCGTCCGCGCCCCAGGGCGCCCTGCGCACGCTCGAGATCTACGACTTCGCGCGCCGCCGCTGGCGCAGCGGGCCGGACATGCGCGTGGCGCGCGAGCACCTCGCCGGCGCGGTCGCCGGCGGGCGCTTCTACGTGCTGGCCGGCCGCGCGGCGGGCGTCGGCAACCTCACGGTGGTCGAGGCGTTCGATCCGCGGACCGGCCGCTGGCGCGACGTGCCGTCCATGACCAAGCCACGCGGCGGGATCGGCGCTGCCACGGTGGGCGGCCGGATCGTCGTCGCCGGAGGGGAGGAGGACGCGGGCACGATTCGGGAGGTCGAGCTGTTCGACCCGGCCGCCCGGCGCTGGCGGCGGCTGCCCGATCTGCCGACGCCACGCCATGGCCTCGGCGTCGTGGCACGGCGCGGCCGCGTCTACGTGATCGAGGGCGGCGACAAGCCGGGCTTCGCGTTCACGGACGCGCTGGAGTCGCTCTCCGTGCCCCGCTGAGCGTACGTGATAGCGTACGGATGTATGACGGCACTCGCCATCGTCGCCGTAGGCCCGCGCGTCAAGGCGCTGCGCGAGGCCGAGGGGTTGTCGCTGCGCGACCTCGCCGAGCGCACCGGGGTGTCCGCGCCGATGCTCTCCCAGGTCGAGCGCGGCGAGACGAGCCCGACGCTCCAGGTCGCCGCGCGGATCGCATCCGGGCTGGAGCTGCGCCTGTCCCAGCTCCTGCGGCTCGACGAGCAGGACACCGTCACGGTCGTCCGCCCCGACGAGCGCCGCGCCGGCGGCGCGGACGGCCACCGCTACGAGATCCTCACGCCGCCGCTCCCCGGCCA
>DATHJG010000449.1:0-3375 GCA_035489875.1 Solirubrobacteraceae bacterium
ACCGACGCGACGCCCGAGGACGCGGTGGCGGCGCTCGATGCGGCGGTCGCAGTCCAGGACCAGTGGGCGCAGCATCCGCCGCGCGAGCGCGGCGAGATCCTGCGGCGCGCATACGAGGCGATGATCGAGCGCTCGGACGACCTGGCGCTGCTGATGACGCTCGAGATGGGCAAGCCGCTGGCCGAGTCCAAGGCCGAGATCGCCTACGCGTCGGAGTTCCTGCGCTGGTTCTCCGAAGAGGCGGTGCGGATCGAGGGGCGGTTCGCGACGGCGCCGAACGGCGTCGGGCGGCTGATCACGATGAAGCAGCCGGTTGGCCCGTGCTACGCGATCACGCCGTGGAACTTCCCGGCCGCGATGGGCACGCGGAAGATCGGCCCGGCCGTCGCGGCCGGCTGCACGATGGTGATCAAGCCGGCGCAGCAGACGCCGCTCTCGATGCTCGCGCTCGCACAGATCCTGCAGGACGCCGGGCTGCCCGCGGGCGTCCTCGGCGTGCTCACGTCGTCGTCCTCGAGCGCGGTCTCGAAGCCGATCATCGAGGACCCGCGGCTGCGCAAGCTGACGTTCACCGGCTCCACCGAGGTCGGACGCAGGCTGGTCGAGCAGTCCGCCCAGGGGCTGCTGCGGACGTCGATGGAGCTGGGCGGCAACGCGCCGTTCCTCGTGTTCGCGGACGCCGACGTGGACGCCGCGGTCGAGGGCGCGGTGATCGCGAAGATGCGCAACATGGGCGAGGCGTGCACGGCCGCGAACCGCTTCCACGTCGCCGATCGCGTGGCGGACGAGTTCGCGGAGAAGCTCGCGGCCCGGCTCGGCTCGATGAAGGTCGGGCGCGGCACCGAGGACGGCGTGCAGGTCGGCCCGCTGATCGACGCGACCCAGCGCGACAAGGTCGCAGAGCTGGTGCGCGACGCGATCGGGAAGGGCGCCCAGGCGGTCGTCGGCGGGACGGCGCGCGACGGCGCCGGCTACTTCTACGAGCCGACGGTCCTCGCCGGCGTCGGCGGCGACGCGAAGCTGCTGCGCGAGGAGATCTTCGGCCCGGTCGCGCCGGTGATCGGGTTCGACGAGGAGGAGGCGGCGGTGGCGGCGGCCAACGCCACGGAGTACGGCCTCGTCGCCTACGTCTACACGTCCGACATCAAGCGCGCGTTCCGCGTGGTCGAGGGCCTGGAGACCGGGATGGTCGGGCTCAACCAGGGTCTGGTCTCCAACGCGGCGGCGCCGTTCGGCGGCGTCAAGGCCTCGGGGTTCGGGCGCGAGGGCGGGCGCGAGGGGATCGGCGAGTACCTCGAGACGAAGTACGTCGCGATGGCGATGTGACCGAGCCGCTGAGTCAGGTCTCCACCTGGTACGAGCTCGCCCGCGCCGAGGGGGTGCCCGAGCCCGAGGCCGCGGCGCTCGCCACCGCGACGCCCGACGGGCGTCCGTCCGTGCGCATGGTGCTCCTGCGCGGGATCGACCCGCGCGGCGTGACGTTCTACACCAACCGGACGAGCCGCAAGGGCCGGGAGCTGGCCGAGAACCCGCACGGCGCGATCGCGATCCACTGGCATGCGCTGGAGCGCCAGATCCGCCTCGAGGGTCCGGTCGAGCCGGTCGGCGACGAGGAGTCCGACGCGTACTTCGCGAGCCGCGCGCACGGCAGCCAGATCGGCGCGTGGGCGTCGGAGCAGGGCGCGGTGATCCCCGACTACGAGACGCTGGAGCGGCGCGCGATCGAGTTCGGCAGGCGCTACCCGAACGAGGTCCCGCGCCCGCCGCACTGGGGCGGCTACCTGCTCCGCCCGCACACGATCGAGTTCTGGGAGGGCCGCCCCAACCGGCTGCACGAGCGCATCCGGCACCGTCGCGAGGGCGACGAGTGGCGCTCCGAGCGCCTCGCCCCCTAGGCTGCCGGCATGCCGGCGTGGAAGGACGTCGTCGCGGCCGGGCGGCCGCTGCCCGAGGTCGAGGAGGGCACGTGGTTCCGGACCCCGTGCCTGCGCGTGCGCAAGAAGTCGTTCTGCCGCATGAAGGAGGACGGCGAGACGCTGGTCGTCCGCGTCGTCGACCTCGAGGACAAGGAGGCGCTGCTGCGCTCCGCCCCCGAGGTCTTCTCCACGACGCCGCACTACGACGGCTATCCGTACGTGCTCGTCCGGCTCGAGCGGGTCGCCCCGGCGCAGCTCGCCGAGCTGATCGAGGACGCCTGGCGGCTGTCGGCGCCGAAGCGGCTCCTCGCCGCCTACGACGCGGCGCGGTAGCGGAGGCAGAGCAGCGCGCCGGCGACGTGCAGGGCCGCCGCGGCAAGCAGCGGGGTACCGGCGCCGGTGGCGCCGACGAGCGCGCCGCCGAGCCCCGCATGGGGCTGACGTCGACCGGCGTACCCGAAATTCGCCCGGCCGGGGCGCGAGCGCGCCCGGCCCTCCCCGCGCTCACCGCGAGGGACGGCGGCCGGTCGCAGACCTGCGCTCCGCGCACCGCCGCAGGCGCCACGTGGGCCTCCCCGGGCGTCGAGTTCAGGCGGCCGCGGCGGCGCCATCCCGCCGCCGCGGCCGTGCCCCTGCGTGGGGCCAGGCGTAGTCCTATCGCCCCCCGCGCGGGCGGCGACATGCCACAGCGGGGTGGACTCGATCACCCGGTTGCGCGCGTGTCACGTGCCGCCCAGCCCGTGATCCGCTCGAGGTCGAGCGCGATCACGGGGCCCGCCGGCCGCCGCGCGCGGTACTGCGGATAGCGCCCGGCGAGCAGGTCGAGCGCACGCGCGGCTTCGGGGTCGCCCACCACCTCGAGCACGCGCGCACGACCTTCAGCTCGCACCCACCACAGCGCGCTCCAATCCTCCTCGTAGTGGTCGGCGAGCACCGTCGCGCGCGGATCGGCGGCGAGATCGGCGAGCCGGGCGAGCCGGCGCGTCGCCTTCGGCTTGTGGTCGACGGCGTGGTAGATCACGTCGCCGGCGAGGGCGAAGCAGATCGGCACCAACCGGGGGCGGCCGTCAGGAGCGATCGTCCCGAGCCGGGCGACGCGCGCGCCGCCGAGCAGCTCCCGTGCCCGCGCCTCGTTCACGCCGACCGCCGGCGCGTCGCGATCGAGGCCAGGCCCGCGAGGATGCAGGCAGCGCCCATGAGCTGGAGCGTGCTCGGGTCCTCGCCCAGCAGCACGATGCCCAGCACGATCGACCCGACCGGCTGGATCGTGAGGATCATCGACGTCAGCGCGGCCGGCAGGCGCGGCAGCGAGACCGAGATCAGCAGCCAGCCAAGCACCTGCGAGCTGAGCGCCAGCGTGATCAGCCACCCCGCCGACGGCCAGGCGGGCACGAGGTCGTCGACCCCGAGCGCCAGGGCCGCCGCAAGCGACGCGACCGCCGCCACCCACGTCGCGTCG
>DATHJG010000450.1:0-2105 GCA_035489875.1 Solirubrobacteraceae bacterium
GCCGGCATCCCGAGCCTTCTGCTCGTCGATGCCGATGTACAGCGCGAAACCGCGGGCCTCGGTGCCCTCGGGCACGGCGCGGATCGCGGGCCGGCTCTCCGAAGGGGCGGGGGTGGATGCCGGCGTCGGCGTGGTGCGGACGGGAGCAGCGGAGGGGCGGAATGTGTCGATCGTTGCCAGAGACATGGTGTCGAATCCTTGGTCTATCGCGGGCGGCGCGAGAATCTCATCCACGGCGTATCGCCTCGCAGGTGGTGTGTCGGGGTGCAGAGGTGCGGATGCTTCCATCGGAGTCGATGGGCATCCGAGGAGTTCACGAACGGAACTCGGCGGGTGATGCCTCTAGGCACACATTCGACAACACATGACCTCGCGCACCGGCATCATGCCGGCGGTCCCAGGAGCCTCGAAGGAGGTCAGGGCGTTCGCGGAAACGGTCATGACGCAATTTTGTTGCACAGACGCAAGAAAAGTCAATTCGGTGAGCGGTGGTCGAGACCCGATCGAGACCGACCGCCGGGCTACACCGTCCCGTACAGCCGATCGCCCGCGTCTCCGAGCCCCGGAACGATGTAGCCGAGCTCGTTGAGCTTCTCGTCCAGGGCACCGAGCACGATCGTGACCTCGCGCCCCTCGGTCCCCCTTCTCACGGCTTCGAGACCCTCGGGCGCGCCGATGAGGCACACGGCCGTGACATCCACCGCGCCACGCGCGAAGAGGTAGTCGATCGCGGCGAGCAGCGACCCGCCGGTGGCCAGCATCGGGTCGAGCACGAAGCACTGACGGTTCGCGAGGTCGTCGGGCAGGCGCTCGGCGTAGATGTCGGGCTGCAGGGTCTCCTCGTTGCGCACCATGCCCAGGAAGCCGACCTCCGCGGTCGGGACCAGCTTGACCATGCCCTCCAGCATCCCGAGCCCCGCGCGCAGGATCGGGACGACGAGCGGACGCGGCTCGGCGAGCGCGAGACCCTTCGCCTCGGCGACGGGCGTCTGGACGGTGACCGGGGTCGTACGCACGTTGCGCGTGGCCTCGTAGGCGAGCAGGGTCACCAGCTCTTCGGCGAGCGCGCGGAACGTGGGCGACGGGGTCGCCTTGTCGCGCAGCACTGTGAGCTTGTGGGTGATGAGGGGGTGGTCGGCCACGTGGACTCGCATACGCTCGATGCTAACGGCGGGAGGTGGCATCGAGATGGCCGATCACGAAGACGCGATGCGCGCCGCCCTCGCCGAGGCGCGGCTCGCGTTCGGCTCGAACGACGTGCCGGTCGGGGCCGTGCTGCTGGATGCCGATGGAACCGTGCTCGCCCACGCCCGCAACGAGCGCGAGGCGTTGAACGATCCGACCGCGCATGCCGAGGTGCTGGCGATCCGCCGGGGCGCCGAGCTTCGCGGTGACTGGCACTTGACCGACACGACCCTCGTCGTGACGCTCGAGCCGTGCGTGCTCTGCGCGGGGGCGATCATGGCCGCGCGCATCCCCCGCCTCGTGTTCGGGGCGTGGGACGAGAAGGCCGGCGCGGTCGGTAGCGTCTACGACGTGCTGCGCGACCGTCGGCTTCCGCATCGCGTCGAGGTCGAGACCGGCGTGCTCGCCGAGGAGAGCGCGGCGCTGCTGGCCGAGTTCTTCGCGTCGCGCCGTTAGAGGGTCTGGCCGCTACAAGGTCGCGCCGCTAGAAGGTCTGCCCGTTGGTACAGGTCTGCTGCGTGGCCTGCTGCCCCGTGATCGACGACGGTAGTTCGACGACGGCCGGCCCTTCAGGCGCGATGGTCGGTGCCCCGCTGCCGGTCGGGGTCGGCGTAGGAGTCTCCACCACATCCTCGCCCGCTATCGCGCCGCCACCCGGATCCCCGGTCACGACGATCTGCGCATCGGCGGCGATCGCATCCATCAGGATCTGCGCGTCGCCCTTCTTCGGGGCGACGCCGCTCACGCCGTTTACGACGGTCTCGCCACTGGGGTAGAGCACGAACGCGATGTTCGCGAGCGGGATGTCCTTCACGGCCTTCGCCATGGACGCCATCGTGTCGAGCGAGCTGAGCGACGTGCTCAGCTGCATGTTCGAGGCGGCGGCCTTGGCGAGCGAGTAGATCGTCAGGGGGTTGGTC
>DATHJG010000451.1:0-2882 GCA_035489875.1 Solirubrobacteraceae bacterium
TCCTTCAATTGCAGGCTTCCCCAGCGCACGAACGGCGGCCCGTCGGAACGATCGAGCATGAGGTTCTCGGCGATCGTGAATCCGGCGATCAGGCCGTCCTCCGTGCGATCCTCCGGCACGAATCCGACCCCCGCGTCGAGCACCCGGTAGACGCTGCGCCCGAGCAACGGCTTGCCGTCGAGCGTGATGGAACCGGTCACCCGCGGCTGGATCCCGAGCAGCGCCTCGGTGAGCTCGGTCTGACCGTTGCCCTGCACGCCGGCGATCGCGAGGATCTCGCCCGCACGCACGTCGAAGCTCACCCCGTCGAGCACCGGGAGACCGTTGTTGCTGCGCACGTGCAGGTCGTGGACGCGGAGCGCGACCTCGCCGGGCTTCGCGGGCGACTTCTCGACGGTGAGCTCGACCTCGCGGCCGACCATCATCGACGCCAGTTCACCGTTGGAGGCGGCCGGCTTTGCCTGCCCGACCACCTTGCCGAGCCGGATGACCGTGATCTTGTCCGCGACCTCGCGGACCTCGCGGAGCTTGTGGGTGATGAAGACGATCGCGATGCCCTCGTCGCGCAGCTGGCGCATGATCGCCATGAACTCGTCGGTCTCCTGCGGCGTCAGCACAGCGGTCGGCTCGTCGAACACGAGCACCTTCGCGTCGCGGGCGAGTGCCTTGATGATCTCGACGCGCTGCTGCACGCCGACGGGGAGGTCTTCGATGAGCGCGTCGGGGTCGACATCGAACCCGAATCGCGCGGAGATGTCGCGGACCCGCTGGCGTGCCGAGTCGAGGTCCAGGACGCCGAGAGGCCCGGTCGGCTCGTTGCCGAGCATGAGGTTCTCGGCGACCGTGAAGACGGGGATGAGCATGAAGTGCTGGTGAACCATGCCGATGCCGGCCTTCATGGCGTCGCCCGGTCCGGCGAAGTGCTGGACGACCCCGTCGAGAAGGATCTCGCCCTCGTCGGCCTGGTACAGGCCGTAGAGCACGTTCATCAGCGTGGACTTGCCTGCGCCGTTCTCGCCGAGCAGGGAATGGATCTCGCCAGGCTCAACGACCAGGTCGATGTGGTCGTTGGCGACCAGGTCACCGAAACGCTTGGTGATTCCGCGCAGCTCGAGCTTCATTACCCGATCATCCTTTCATTCCCGCTCCCTGAGGAGAACAGGACGGGGGAACGCATCGGGGAGACCGGCGAACCGGCCTCCCCGAGCGTGGTGTTCTCTCGACTAGCTGTTGAGGTACGAGGTGACCGTGATGTCACCCGAGATGATCGACGCCTTGATGTCGTCGAGCTCTCCCTGCAGCGTCGCCGCGACCTTGTCCTCGAAGTTGTGGAACGGCGCGATGCCGACTCCGTTGTTCTCGAGGGTTCCGATGTACGGAGTCGCGTCGAAGTCACCCGCGGCGGCAGCCACGACGACATCGCTGACGGCGGTCTTCATGTCCTTCAGGATCGACGTGAAGTACAGCGCGTCGTACGTCGGGAACGTGTCGAACACGTCGGCGTCGCAGCCGAGCAGCACGATGTCGCCACCGTTCTCCTCGATGGCCGCGCCACCGCTCTGGAAGATCGGTCCACCGACCGGCAGGAGCACGTCGGCGCCCTGGTCGAGGACGCTCTTGGCGACGGCCTTCGCGTTGTCGTCAGCGCTGAAGCCACCGGTGGCGAGCGTCGCGTCGACGTTGGCCGGGTCGTAGCCGACGAGCTTGACGTCGGTGCCCTTCTGCTCGTTGTGGTACACCATGCCCTGGTAGAAGCCGTCCATGAAGATCGTGACGGTCGGGAAGGCGATACCCGCGAACGTGCCGAGCACGCCGGTCTTCGTGTAGTCCGCGGCGGCGTAGCCGGCGAGGAACGCGGCCTGGGCCGTGTCGAAGAGGATCGGCTTGATGTTCGGGGCATCCGTCGCGCCGTCGAAGTCGTTGTCCGCGGCGTCGTCGACGATCGCGAAGTTGACATCCGGGTTGGCGAGCGCGGCCTCGACGGTCGCGGCCGACAGCGCGAAGCCGACGGTCACGATCAGGTCGCAGTTCGCGTCGAGCAGGCTCTGGATGTTCGGGGCGTAGTCGGCGTCGCTCTCGGACTCGACCGCCTGGAACTCCGTGCCGGCTTCCGTGGCCGCGGCCTCGAGGCCCTCGAAGCCCAGCTGGTTGAACGACTTGTCGTCGAATCCACCCGAGTCGGACACCATGCAGGGCAGGTAGTCCGAAGACGCCCCATCGGTGGTGCCCGTGTCGGGGGCTTGAGCACAACCGGCGAGCACGAGCGCGCTCGCGCCGATCGCAGCGAGACCGGCCAGAGCGGTCTTGCGTGAAGTGAATGTCACTGTGTCCTCCAAGATCACGCAGCGGCAGGATGCCGCGCGAATTGGCATAACGTTACCCAAAGTTACGCAATGCGCGGAGCGGTACCCGGCCTCCGCAGCAGAAGCGTTACAAACGCGCCCCGGATGCGTAATGAATTGGAAATGTTGTGCTCACTAGAGCACGTCCGACCGCCCGCTCAGTTTGAGCGCGTCCACGACGCTCTTGACCCGCTGAGCGTTCGCCTTGGTCGTGACGAGCAGGGCGTCGGGGGTGTCGACCACCACGATGTCCTGAACGCCGATCAACGAGATGATGCGGTCGGTCTGGCTCACCACGATGCCGCTCGAGGAATCGGCGAGCACCCGGGCGTTCTCGCCGAGGATGACGAGATCCGATTTGCGACCGCCCGACTGCAGCTTGGCGATCGAGGAGAAGTCGCCCACGTCGTCCCAGTCGAACTCCCCGGGGATGACGAGCAGGTGGCCGGCCGCCGCGGCCGGCTCAGCCACCGAGTAGTCGATGGCGATCTTGCGAAGGCCCGGCCAGAGCCGGTCGACGGCCGGACCCCGGGTCGCCGG
>DATHJG010000452.1:0-2821 GCA_035489875.1 Solirubrobacteraceae bacterium
GTCAGCAACCGCGTCTCCCGCCGCCAAGCCCAACGCTGGTCCCAACAAGGACCCGAACCCGAGCCCGAACCCACCTACGCGCCACCCGCCCCCGCCCCACCGGCCCCCGCGCCCGACCCGATCGAACAACTCAAACAACTCGCCGCCCTCAAAGACCAGGGCATCCTCACCGACGACGAGTTCGCAACACAGAAAGCGAAGATCCTCGCAAGCTGAAGCCGAGGCCGCTCGGCGCCGGTGCCACGACCGTGAGCCGGGCACGACCGGCGTGGTGGTGCCGGCTCCCCCGCCGGGACACTGGACCGCCTCATTGCCATCGACTCCGGCCGGCCGGAGGATTGGCGAGCAAGCCACCTTCGAGCAGGAGCGCACTATGAGCACCCTCGCCGCCATCGCCTACCCCGACCGCGACACCGCCGAGAAGGTGCGCCAGGAGCTGATCGCCGCCACCAAGGAGCACCTCGTCACGCTCGAGGACGCGGTGATCGTCGAACACGAGGCGGGGGGCAAGATCAAGCTCCACCAGGCGATGGGGACGACGGGCGCCGGCGCGGCCGGCGGTGCGATGTGGGGCGGCCTGATCGGCCTCATCTTCCTCGCCCCGCTGCTCGGCATGGCCGTCGGCGCAGCCTCGGGCGCCGTCGCAGGGAAGATGACCGACCTGGGCGTCAACGACGACTTCCTCAAGGACCTCGGCGCCAAGCTCCAGCCGGGGGCCGCGGCGCTGATCGTCCTGGGCAGCACCGACGCGCGCGACAAGGTCATCGAGCGGGTGAAGCAGTACGGGGGCGAGGTCATCCAGACCTCGCTCAGCACCGAGGAGGAGCAGCAGCTGCGCTCGGCGCTGGGCGAAGGCGCGTCGGTCGCGTGAACCGGCTCGCGGCGATCGCCTATCCGAACCTCACCACCGCGGAGCAAGCGCGGGACGAGCTCGTGCAGGTCGCCAGGGAAGGACGGGCGCACCTCGAGGATGCGGTCGTGATCGAGCGGACGACCGACGGTGAGATCAAGCTGCACCAGTTCAAGCACGCGGCGGCCAGAGGCGCCGCCGCGGGCGCCGCGGGCGGTGCGCTGATCGGCCTGCTCTTCCTGGCGCCGCTGCTCGGCATGGCCGTCGGCGCCGTTACGGGCGGGGTGGGGGCCAAGCTGAGCGACCAGGGCGTCGACGACTACTTCATGGAGGATCTCGGTGCTCGGCTCCGGCCGGGGGCCGCGGCGCTGATCGTCCTTGGCACCGCCGAGGCGCGCGACGAGATCGTGGCGCGACTCAAGCCTTACGGCGGCGAGGTGCTGCACACGTCCCTGAGCACGCGCGACGAGCAGCGTGTCCGTGAGGCGCTCGCCGAGGGCGCGGCCACCATCGATGGGAGCGACTGATGGGACGTCTGAGAAACCGCAATGCCGAGCCCGTCGCGGGCTCGCGCTAGCGGTCTACGGTTCGCCCGCGAGCCCCTCGCGGACGGCCCAGAGCGCGGCCTGCGTCCGCGACGCGAGCCCGAGCTTGCGCAGGATGTTCGACACATGGGTCCGGGCGGTGCGTTCGCTGATCGCCAGCTCGGCGGCGATCTCCTTGTTCGCCTTGCCCGCGCCGACGCAGCGGAGGACCTCGCGCTCGCGCTCGGTCAGCCGATCCGCCGGGTCCGGTGCCGGGCGGGCGGGAAGCGTCGTCATCAGACGCCGCGCGACGGTGGCGTCGAGCTGCACCTGGCCGTGGTGAGCGGCGCGCACGGCGGCGGCCACATCGTCCGCGTCGGCGTCCTTGAGGATGTAGCCCGAGGCGCCGGCTTCGAGCGCGGCATGGACGCGCTCCTGCTCGCCGAACGAGGTCAGCACGACGATCTCGACGTCGTCATAGCGGGCCTTGATCCGGCGGGTGGCCTCGACGCCGTCGACGGGCTCCATCTGCAGGTCCATCAGCACCACCTCCGGCCGCCGGTCCGTCGCGTCCAGGCGCTCGAGCTCCTCCAGGGCCTCCTGCCCGTCGCCCGCCTCGCCAACGACCTCCAGGTCGACCTCCCCGTCGAGGAAGCCGCGCAGCCCGCGGCGCACGACCTTGTGGTCGTCGACGACCAGGACGCGAATCGTGGCGTCGGCGTCAGCCGGCATCGCGATCGGGGCGGGCCGGGATCTCGACGCGTACGACGGTGCCGCCGCCGGGAGCGCCGGCGATCTCGAGCCGGCCTCCGAGATCGGCGGCGCGGGCGCGCATCGACCGCAGGCCGAAGCCGCCGGAGCGTCCGACGGCGGCGTCGAAGCCGCGGCCGTCGTCACGGACCGCCATCGTCACTACGTCGTGCGCCATAGTGACCTCGATCACCGCCTCGGTCGCGTGCGCGTGCCGGACGACGTTGGCCAGCGCCTCCTGGCCGACGCGGTAGAGCTGCTCCTCGGCCGCGGGTGTGAGCGGCAGGCGTGCGTCGGGCCCGTGCACCGCGATCGCCAGCTCCTCGCGGGCGCCGACCGCCGCCGCGTGCAGTGTGAGCGCGACGACGAGCCCGTCCTCCGCGAGTGCGCCGGGGCGCAGCTCGAACACGAGCGCGCGCATCTCGGCCAGCGCTCCACTCGTGAGCTGCCCGGCCCGATCGAGCTCCTGCCCGACAGGCCCCGCCGGGTCCACGCCGTCTCGCGCCAGCGCCCGCTCGGCCGTCCGCAGGTGCAGCGTCGTGGAGAACAGCGACTGCGAGACGGAGTCGTGCAGGTCGCGGGCTATTCGCCCGCGCTCCTCCGCGGCCCGGCGACCCTCACGACGCTGTGACTCCGCGAGCTCCGTTCCGGCCCGCCGCCGCTCGTCGACGATCGCCGCGAGGCCGATCGTCGTCAC
>DATHJG010000453.1:0-2667 GCA_035489875.1 Solirubrobacteraceae bacterium
CGATGGAGGTGTCCGTTGCCGACCCCGCGCGGCCGATGCCGGCAGCGGGTGGCGGTGCCGGCCCCGCCGCCGTAGTCCGGATCGGTCGCGGAGCAGCCCATGTCGCCGACCGCCGCGATCATGGGGTCCGCCCTTCGAACCCGAGCGCGACCAGCAGGCCGAGGAGCACCATCGCGAGCAGCGCCGGACGCCGTCTCGCAGCGCAAGGACACCATCGCTGCCCCGATGCGGACGCCGCCATCGGCGTACTCTAGGTTCCGGCGCGGAGCGCCATGGTGGCCGGTGTCGTGTTGCGGACCACTCGACGGCCACGAGGCGGTCGAGGGCGCCGACGCCGTCGTCGCCGCCGTGCTCATAGGCACTCGGCCCGTTCCATCCAGGCGACTCGAGAACACCTGCGATCCGGTCCACCGGCCTCGCGCGAGTAACTGAGCCGGGCGCGCCACGGCGCGGTCCTCGGTCTGAGACTGCCTCGCCCCGTTGTCAGCCGCGCAGGTCGATGGGCGGGAAGGCCGGCTCGCCCGCGAGCAGCTGGTGCAGGATCGGCGTCGCCACGGCCAGGCCGTCGTCGGGATTGCGGATCTGGTAGTGGTAGTGCAGGCCAGGGGGCGAGTTGACCTCCAGGACGGCCCCGCCGGCCTCTGCCAGGCCGACGGCTACGTCAGGCGTGATCAGGTCGATGCCGGCGAGGCGCACTCCCGTCACCCTGGCGGCCAGCGCGGCGTCGCGGATCAGCGCTTCCGAAACGGCTCCGCGCACCGACTCGTTGCCCTGCGGCCCGTTCTGGCTGACCACGGTCTTCACGGGCACCCGAATCCCCGCGGGCGGGACGGAGGCGAGCGTGAGTCCAGCGGCCTGCAGCGTGAAGACGGCCTCTAGATCGATCTTGAGCAGCTGCGCGCGGCCCGCCGGTGCGGCGTCGACGCGATCGCGGTTCTCGCGCGCGATCAGGTCCACGATGTCGGCCTCTCCGTCGCCAGTCACCGTGGGGGGATGGCGACGGATGACGTCCAGGAGCTGGCCTTCGAGGAAGAGGAAGCGATAGTTGTCGCCGGCGACCTGCCGCTCCATCAACAAGTCGTCTGCGAGCCGGCGCGCGCGCAGCCGCGCTCGCCGCAGCTGCGCCCGCGTGCGGATCCCGCTCGTTATCGACGAGCCTCCCGAGGCGCCGACCGCCTTGACCACGAAAGGCCCGTCGGCCTGCTCCAGGCAGGCCAGGGCGGGTGCGAGGTCGCCGGCCTTGAACGCCACGTGCTCCGGAACGGGAAGCCCGGCTGCCTCCAGCATCCGGTGCACCAGCGGCTTCTGGAGGGCGACCTGCATCGTCGCCAGGTCGTCGACCATGACCCAGTGCTGCCACATCCGGGTCCGCTTCTCGCCGCGCCGGATCTCGAAGAAGCCGTCTGAGAGGTCGACGAACTCAGCCCCGAGATCCCGTGCTGCAGCGCGCCAGATCCGCTCATACGTCGCATCCGGGCCCAGCCGCTCCGCCGGGGACTCCTGCTGCCGACGCTGCCATAGACGGCGCAGGCCGATGGCGCGCACCAGGTCGAGGCGAACCCCGGCCTCGGCGCCGGCCCTCCCCATCGAGCCCAATGCGTCGAGGACCGTTGCGGCGGGCTGCCAGTCGCGTCGCGGCGTCATGCTACAGCGCGTCGATGACGGCCTCGGTGACCGCGGTCGTACTGCATGGCTGGCGGCCGCGTCCGGACGCCAGGTCATACGTGAGCGTCCGCCCGTCGGCGATGACGGCGGCGACGGCCGCCTCCAGCCGGTCGGCCGCTCGTCGTTCACCGATGTGGCGCATCAGCATCGCGCCCGACAGCATGACCGCCATCGGGTTCGCACGGTCGAGTCCGGCGTGCCGCGCGGCGGTCCCGTGGACCGCCTCGAAGACCGCGCATGCCGCCCCGACGTTCGCTCCCGGCGCGAGGCCGAGGCCGCCGCTCAGTCCGGCGCACAGATCGGACAGCAGATCTCCGTAGAGCATCGGCGTGAGGAGCACGTCGCAGCTCCCGGGACGGGCCACGAGGTCATGGCACACGGTGTCGACGAGCCGGTCCTCGAGGGCGACGTCCGCGGACTCGTCAGCCGCCGCCTCGCGCGCCGCGGCGAGGAAGGCGCCGTCGGTCGCGCGCATCACCGTGGCCTTGTGGACGACGGTGATCTTGCGGCGCCCGTGCTCGCGCGCGTAGCGCAGCGCGACGCGCGTCACAGCCTTCGTGTCGGCCCGCGAGATGGGCTTCAGCGACACGCCGGCGTCACTCGGCAGCTCGCGGCCGTGCGTCTCGGCGACGAGGTCCCGGAGGCGTGCGGCGGCGTCTGTTCCGGCGGCGAACTCGATACCCGCGTACAGGTCGCCGGCGAGCATCCGCACCACGACGACGTCGAGCTCGCTGACCGCGGCGGGACCACCGGGCCATGTGCGCGCCGGCCGGATGCCCGCCCGCAGACCCAGCTCGTCGCGCAGGGCGAGGTTGACGGAGCGGAAGCGCCCGTCCGCCGGCGTCGCCACCGGGCCCTTCAGCGCGACCCCGGACGCGGCGATCGACTCGACGGCTTCCGCCGGGAGCGGCGTGCCGTGGTGTTCGATCGCCGCGATGCCGAGCTCGTGGACGTCCCACGCGAACCGGACGCCGGTGGCCTCCATGGCCCGCCGCGCCGCCT
>DATHJG010000454.1:0-4235 GCA_035489875.1 Solirubrobacteraceae bacterium
GCGCCGTCGAACGCGACCAGCTCCGGGTGCGTGCGCATCGCCGCGGCGCAGCGGTCGCCGGCGCGCCCCAGACCGCCGCCGGCGAGCCGTCCGAACGCGCCGGCCAGCGCCGACAGCGGCACCGCGAACGTGCGCATGCCACAGCCGTCGGTCGCCTCCTCGCTGGCCTGGTGCACGCCGCACGCCTCGGCCACGCTGTCGCGCATCGCGCCCTGGAGCGGGTGCCCCGCCCGGAAGTAGCCATCCAGCGGCCAGCCCTCGGCGAGGCAGCGTGCGAGGCCGAACGCGTGCTTGCCCGAGCAGTTGTGGCGGATCCGCGACGGCTTGGCACCCGCGGCGGCGCGCGCGTCGCGCGGCAGCTCCGGCCCGCAGGCGAGCGCGTCCTCGAGCAGCCCACACGCCTCCAGCACCTCGGCCACGACGCCCACGTGCGCAGGCCACCCGCCGTGCGACGCGCACGCGAGCGCGAGATGCCGCTCACCCAGCTCGAACCGCTCCAGCACCCCCGCGCGCACGCTGCCAAGCGCCTGCAGCGGCTTGACCGCCGACCGCGCGAACACGGGGAGGTCGGGATCGGGACCGGCGACGGTCCCGTCGGGGTGCACGACGCACCAGGCGACGCGGTGCTCTGACTCCACCGCGCCGCCCCGGAGGGCGACCACACGCGTCAGGACCGCTTCTCCCGCCAGCGGAGCCGGCTCTCGTCGATCAGCCGCAGCGCGACGTCGCGCTCGTACCAGCCGTCGACGACGACCTCCTTCCCCTCCGGCTGCTTGTAGATCGAGAAGAAGTGCTCGATCTCGGTGCGGAGCTGGTCGGGCAGGTCGGAGAGCTCACGGAGGCCGCTCCAGTTCGGGTCCTCTTGCGGGACGCAGAGGATCTTGTCGTCCTGGCCCTTGTCGTCGCGCATGCGGAGCACCGCGATCGCGGTGACCGGGATCAGGCAGCCGGAGAACGTCGGCTCGGAGACGCAGACCATCGCGTCGAGCGGGTCGCCGTCCTCACCGAGCGTGTCGGTGACGAAGCCATAGTCGGTTGGGTAGACGACCGAGGAGAAGAGGAAGCGGTCGAGCTTGATCCCGCCCAGCGCTTCGTCCCACTCGTACTTGTTGCGTGAGCCCTTCGGGATCTCGACCAGGCAGTGAAGGGGTTCGGCCATGCCGCGCGAACCCTAACGCGCGCCCGTCTCGCCCTCGGGCAGCAGCCCGTCGCGCCCGACGTAGCCGCCGGCGCCGCCGACGCACACGTAGACGGCCTCGTCGGTGTCCGACGTGTTCCGCATCGAGCGCACCGTCGACGGATCGACGCGCGCGAAGCCGCCCGGGCCGAGCGTATGCGCCGCGCCGTCGTCGAAGCGGAACTCGATCGTCCCGCGGTGGACGAAGTAGAGCTCCTCCTGGCGCTCGTGCAGGTGGCGGCCGGACGCGTACCCCGGCGGGATCACGACGGCGTTGACGCCGAACGCGGTCACGCCGAGCTCCTTGCGCACCTTGCGGAAGCCCGGCCCCTCGCCCATCCCGTCGATGCTGCCGACGGCCCAGCCGTCGCCCGTGGTCGTCTCGGTCATGCGGTCTCCTCTCCCTCGTTCCGCAGCGCCCGCCGCGCGAGCTGGGACGCGACGAACAGCTGGAGCATGGCGAACGAGACCTCCAGGGCGCGCTCCGGCACCGCGTTGGCGAGCGCGACGCCGCCCAGCGCGCCGCCGGTGGCGAGCACGCCGAGCACGACCCCATCGCGCGTGCGCAGGTTGCCGTAGCGGTGCTGGCGTGCGGCGCCGACCAGGGCCACGGGCACGATCGCGAGCAGTGAGGTGGCCTGCGCGTCGAGCTGGGAGAGGCCGAGGAAGAGCACCAGCGCGGGGACGAACAGCGCGCCACCGCCGATCCCCAGCAGGCCCGCCGCGACGCCGGCGACGAACCCGATCGCGATCGCGCCGGCGACGTCCATCACAGCAGCAGCGCGATCGCCGAGCCCGTGAGGAAGACCGCGAATGCGCCCGCGATCCAGCGCGTCGGGATCCGCTGCTGGAGCGCGGTGCCGGCGACGACGCCGCCGACCGCGGGGAGGCCGATCAGCAGGCCCTTGGCGACGTCGACGTTGCCGTACGCGCCCTGGAACGCGGCGGCGCAGGCGGCGATCACGACGATCGCCGCGAGCGACGTGCCGGTCGCCTCGCGCTCGCCGTAGCCGAACCAGAGGATCAGCAGCGGGACCATCACCACGCCGCCGCCGACCCCGAACAGCCCGGAGAACGCGCCCGCCACCGTTCCCACGACGGCAAGCTTCAGCGCCCTGGGCATTGCTCGCCATACTAGGGCGATGCCGCCGACGGACGCCGCGCTCGAGACGCTGCTGGAACCGCTCCGCCGCGACCCTGAGCGTTCGGCGATCCTGCTCGATGTCGACGGCGTGCTCGCCCCGATCGTCTCGCAGCCCGACGACGCGCACATGCCGGAGACCACGCGCCGCCCGCTGATCGAGGTCGCGCGCAAGTACGGCACGGTCGCCTGCGTGTCCGGCCGCCGCGCCTCCGACGCGCGCCGGATCGTCTCGCTCGGCTCGATCGCCTACCTCGGGAACCACGGCTCGGAGGTGCTCCGGCCCGGCGCGATCGCGCCCGAGCTGGACCGCGAGCTGCAAGCGTGGACGCGGCGCGTCCAGGGCTTCATGCGCGAGGCGTACGGGGAGGAGCTCAAGCGTTTGCGCGTGCGGCTGGAGGACAAGGAGGCGATCGCCGCCCTGCACTGGCGCGGCGTGCCGGACGAGGAGGGCGCCGAGGCGGCGATCCGCGCGGTCGCCGAGCGCGCCGAGGCGGCCGGCTACAAGACCCACTGGGGGCGCAAGGTGCTCGAGATCCGCCCGCCGGTGCGGATCGACAAGGGCGCCGGGATCGTCAACCTGCTGCGCGACACGGACCACGAGGCTGCGCTCTACGTGGGCGACGACATGACCGACATCGACGCCTTCCGCGGCCTACGCGAGCTCGTCGAGATGGGCCGGCTGCGGACCGCGCTGCGGGTCGGCGTGCGCTCGGACGAGGGACCGCCGGCGCTCGAGGACGAGGCGGACGTCATGGTCGATGGCACCGACGGCGTGCGGGAGCTCCTGAGGGCCCTGCTGGCCTGACGGCGCGCGTGCGGTTCGTCGACTTCCTCAAGGCGACCGTGCTGCTGAGCGCAGGCTCGGCCACCGTGCTCGGGGTGTTCACCGTGCTGCGCGTGACGACGGGCGATCAGCAGGGGCTGATGGAGGTGGCGGTCGGCTGGTGGCTCGTCGCGGCGGTGATCGGCGTGTGGCTGGGCCGCCGCAACGCCGCCTCGCCCCCGATCGCGCGGCTGCTGGCCGATGCGCGGATGCAGATGTCGCTGCCGGAGCTGCGTCCGGCGGTGACGCTGCTCAACCGGCTCTGGCCGCTGCTCTTCTCCACCGTTGGCGCCGGCCTCCTCGGGATCTTCCTGCCGCAGGTCTCCGCGGTCGCGGCGGGGTTCGCGATCATCTGGGCGCTGGCGTGGCGGCGCCAGGAGGCGGCGGTGAGCGCGATCGAGGAGCGCGACGGCTTCCGCTTCTACGTCGACCGGACGCCGCCGCTGGCCCCGATCCGGTTGATCCGGACGCCCGGCCTGCAGGCGGGCTGACATGGGCTCGCGCCGCGGCGGCGCCGGCGAACGGCGGCAGTGAGCGAAGCGCGCGTGGCGGTCGACATCCTCATCGTCGCGCTCGGAGGGACGGCCGGGCTGCGCGCGTCCGACGATGCGCTCGCGGGCGCGATGCGGCGCGGGGGCGCCTCGGTGACGGTGGCGCGGGTCGCCGGCGCGCGCGAGCCGCGCACGTTCGCGCTCACCGACCTGGCGTGGGCGGCGCCCGCCCGGCGGGTGGCTGCGCGGGCACTGCGCGAGGCGCGGCCGCGCGCGATCGTGTACGCGACCACGACCGCGGCGCTGCTGTGGCCGGAGCCGGGCGCGATCCGCTTCGACTCGCCCGCGGCCGCGAACCGCCCCGGGCGCCACGGGATCTGGCAGCGGCCGGTGGAGCGCCGCCGCTTCGCCGCCGCCCCGCTGCTGCTGCCGACGAGCGCGGGCGCGCTCGCGGAGGCGCCGGCGCCGCACGCGCCGGCGATCGTGGTGCCGATCCCGGTCGCGCCGTCGGGCCCGGCCGCGCGTTCGCGCGATATCGCCGTCATCACGTACGGAGCGAACCCGCGGAAGAAGGGACTCGATCGGGTGGTCGCGGCCTGG
>DATHJG010000455.1:0-2906 GCA_035489875.1 Solirubrobacteraceae bacterium
GACGTCGAGCCCGACGACGTGCCGGCCGCGATCGAGGACGGGGAGACGATCGACCCGCACTCGATGGACCCCATGACGATGCTGCGCTTCGTGCGCGCGGTCGGCGGCTGGCCGGGCCGCGTGCAGGTCATCGCCTGCGAGCCCGCCGTGGTGGACGAGGTGGGCGTCGGGCTCACGCCCGCCGTCGAGGCGGCCGTCGAGCGCGCGATCGCGCTCGTGCTCGAGACGATCGCGGAGCTGTGCACCGACGGCGCCTACCCGGCGTCGTGAGGAGGGGAGCGTGCACGAGCTCTCGGTGAGCAGCGCGATCGTCGACACCGCGGTGCGCCATGCCGCGGGCCGGCGCGTCACCGCGGTGGAGGTGCGGCTCGGGCAGCTGCGCCAGGTCGTCCCGTCCTCGCTCGCGTTCTACTTCGGCCTGGTCGCCCGCGACACGGTGTGCGACGGCGCGCGGCTGGACCAGGAGGTCGTGCCGGCGGCGCTGCGCTGCGCTCGCTGCGGGCACGCGTGGGCGATCGACCTGCCGTTCTTCCGGTGTCCGCGCTGCGAGTCGGCGGACGTGACGGTTACGGCGGGCGAGGAGCTCGAGGTCGCATCCATCGAAGTCGAGGAGGCCGGCGAATGCATCGTGTGAAGGTCAGGGTCGTCGAGGACGCGCTCGATGCCAACGCGACGATCGCCGCGGCCAACCGGGCGGACTTCGACCGCGCCGGCGTCACCGTGGTGAACCTGATGAGCGCCCCGGGCGCGGGGAAGACGTCCGTGCTCGAGCGGGTGCTCGGCGAGCTCGGCGACGTGCGCGCCGGCGTGCTCGAGGGCGACGTGCAGGGCAGCCTCGACGCCGACCGCCTCGCCTCGCTCCATCTCCCGGTCGTCCAGCTCAACACCGACGGCGGGTTCGGGGGCGAGTGCCACCTCGACGCCAACATGGTGCGCTCGGCGCTGCCCGCGCTGCCGCTGGACGACCTCGACCTGCTGATCGTCGAGAACGTCGGCAACCTCGTGTGCCCGGCCGAGTTCCGGATCGGCGAGGACGCGCGCGTGATGGTCTCCTCGGTCGCCGAGGGCGAGGACAAGCCGCTCAAGTACCCGCTCATGTTCCGGGCGTGCGAGCTCGTGCTCGTCAACAAGGTCGACCTGCTCCCCCACGTCGACTTCGACCTCGACCGCTTCCTCTACCACCTGGAGGCCGTGCACCCGGGCGTCGAGCACATGGTCATGAGCGCGCGCACCGGCGCAGGATTGGACGCGTTCCGCGACTGGCTCGCGGCGCTGCCGGCTCGAAGGCGGGTCCCCGCGTGACGCAGACGGTCCCCGAAGCGGCGTTGGAGCGCCGGCTCGAAGCCGGCGAGGCGTTCTTCGAGGGCGAGGCGGAGCGGATCGCGCGGCTGTGCCATCGCATGGCCGAGCGCTTCGCCCGCGGCGGCCGGCTGGTGGCGCTCGGCCGCTCGCCGGCCGCGCGGTCCGACGTCCGCCACGTGGCGGTCGAGTTCGTCCATCCGGTGATCGTCGGGAAGCGGGCGCTGCCGGCGATCGGCCTGGCGGCCGAGGGCGGGCCGCTGGATCTCCAGGTCGACCTCGTCGCCGAGCCGACCGACATCGCGATCGCGTTCGGCACCGACGCCGAGGTGCGCGCCGGGCTCGCGCTGGCGCGGGAACGCGGCTGCCTGACGATCGGCTTCGACGCGGGCGCCGAATGGGAGTTCGCGCCGCCCGGCGACGACCCGTTCGTGCGCCAGGAGCTCGTGGAGACGCTCTACCACGTGCTGTGGGAGCTCGTGCACGTGTTCTTCGACCATCGCGGCCTGCTCGTCGGCCGCGACGAGCGGCGCGTCCACGACACCGGCGCCTCGAGCTTCCTCTACCCGTTCCTGGCCGAGCAGGAGACCGACCTCGAGGCCGTCGTCGCCGACGTACGGGAGTCCGTGCGGATGAAGGCGGCGGAGGTCGGCGAGCTGCGCGTCCAGACGCTCACCGACAACCGGGCGACGCTCCAGGCCGCCGCGGCGGCGCTGCGGACGTGCTTCGACGCCGGCGGGAAGCTGCTGGCGTTCGGCAACGGCGGCTCGGCCACCGACGCGATGGACGTGGTGGCCGACTTCCGCGCGGCGCCGCAGGGCTGGCCCGGCCGGCCGGCGCTCGACCTCACCGAGGACTCGGCGATCCTCACCGCGCTGGCGAACGACATCGGCCCCGAGGTCCTCTTCCAGCGCCAGATCATCGCCTACGGCCGCGCCGGCGATGCCGTGCTCGCCCTGTCCACGAGCGGTGGGTCGTCCAACGTGATCCTCGCGCTCGAGGAGGCGCGGCGCCGGGGCCTCGTGACGATCGCGCTCGTCGGCTACGACGGCGGGCGCGTGGCCGCCGAGGGCCTCGCCGACCATGTGATCGTGACCCGCTCCCAGCACATCCCGCGCATCCAGGAGGCGCAGGCGAGCGCCTACCACGTGCTGCGCGAGCTGGTGGAGCGCGCCGGGCCGTGAGCGCCCCCGCCGGGCCGCTGCGGGCGGTCGCCGGGGAGCGGCGGCGCGTCCGGGCGCGGGTGGAGGGCACGGTGCAGGGCGTCGGGTTCCGGCCGTTCGTGTATCGCCTGGCGGGCGAGCTCGGCCTGGCCGGCTGGGTCCTGAACGACGAGCGCGGGGTGCTGCTGGAGGCCGAGGGCGAGCCGGCGGCGCTCGATGACCTGCTCGCCCGCCTGGCCGCCGACGCGCCGCCCATGGCGACGGTCGAGCGCGTCGCGGCCGAGCCGGTTCCCGCGACGGGGTCCGCGGGCTTCGCGATCGTCGAGAGCGAGCGCCACGGCGCGCCGGCCGCGCTCGTCTCGCCCGACACGGCCACGTGCGCCGACTGCCTCGCGGAGCTGTTCGATCCCGCCGATCGGCGGCATCGCTACCCGTTCATCAACT
>DATHJG010000456.1:0-2620 GCA_035489875.1 Solirubrobacteraceae bacterium
ACGGCCTCTTCAATGTCGCCGCCGACCTCTCGCCGCAGACGATGGGGCGCGACAGCGGTGCAGACGTCACGTCGGTGCCGCTCGACGTCTGGCAGCACACGATCGACGTCACGCTGAGCGGCTACATGTACGGCATCCGCCACGCCCTGCCGATCATGATCGAGCAGGGGGCCGGATCGATCGTCAACACGATGTCGAGCGCGGTCTGGGCGGGCGAGGCCGAACGCGTCGCCTACGGCCCGGTGCTCGTCGAGCGCGTCGAGGGCCTCGCGACCGAGGACCCATGGCGCCGCGCGTACGACGAGAGGGTCGAGTTCGAGCGCTCGCTCGCCGCCGAGAGCACCATCCTGGTCGAGTTCTGGATGCACATCACCGACGACGAGCAGCGGCGCCGGTTCCAGCACCGCGAGAAGGATCCGCTGAAGCGCTGGAAGACCACCGACGAGGACTGGCGCAACCGTGTCAAGCGCCCTCAGTACGTCGAAGCGGTCGACGAGATGGTCGCCCGCAGGGCACCCTCAACGTGGTGTTCCCGCGGTACTTCGAGACGACGCGCATCGCATACCAGCGCGAGATCGTCCCGACCCACGACCCGGCCAACCCGGAGCGCGACGAGCTCGGGCTCATCTTCGCCGAGTGCCACATCAACTACCGCTCCCCGGTCGTCTTCGACGAGCTCGTCGACGTGACGTGCTCGATCGGCAACATCAAGCGCTCGTCGTTCCAGGTGGAGTTCGAGATGCGCGTCGGGTCGCAGCTGGTCGCCGACGGCTACGGCGTGGCCGTCGGCTTCGACGACACCGCCAAGCACGCGTCGCCGCTGCCCGACGCGCTGCGCGAGACGCTCGAGGCGGAGGTCGCCGCGGCGGGGCAGGGCTAGGTGTACCCCTTCAGCGTGACCTCGAGGCCGGGCGTGCGGGGCAGGTCGTCAACCAGTGACAGGAGCCAGCGTGCGTCCGCGAGCTCCAGGCGCCGCTCGAGCACCACGCGCGCGACCCAGCGCGCAGCTGCGCGCCCGTAGCGGGGGTCGATCCTCTCAAAGCTAGTTCGCGCCGCTCCCTTCAGGCGAAGCCAGCAGTCTCGCCGCCGCGACGCGAGGGTCCGCGTCGCCGTCCAGATGCATTGATACGAGCAGTCAGCGCGTCACTGCTGCCTTTCACGGATAGCGGCGCGGCGCCGCGCGATCGGTGTGTCCGGGCGGCTTGTCGCCTACCCCGAACTTGCTGCGGCGAAGGCGGCCGGAGCGGTCAGGCGCGCGACCGAGGACACGACGAGAGCACGCTGTTCGTCGAGTCGGCGCGGATCGGGGCCGAAGCCAAGAAGTGCTGGAGCCGTGAGCGTCCAGGCGGTCGACAGGGCGATCACGAGGACCATGATGTCGAGCGGATCGATCGTGTCATCGACACTGCCGGCGCGTTGCTGGTCGGCCACCGCGCGAACCTTTGCCGCCATGCGGTCAAGCGCAGGCTGCTGATCCTCCTCCTCGCCGTGCTCGAGATAGCGCCACATGGACAAGCGCATCAGCTCGGGGTGCTCGGTGAGGTGGTCGAACGATGCTCCGGCGTAGCCCGCGAGATCGCCGGGCGTGAACGGGACCGCGTCGACCAGCGCTCGCAGATGGTCGTCGAGGACCCGCTCAAAGAGCTGGTCCTTGCTGCCGAAGTGCGCGTAGATCGCCTGCTTGTTTGCCTGGGCGTTGTGCGCGATCCGGTCGACGCGCGCGCCTGCGAGCCCGTAGCGCGAGAACTCGGCGGCCGCAGACTCCAGCAGCCGCCGCTTGGTTTCGGACGAGTCCGGTGGCACCGCGCCAGTCTAGCGAATCCAACTGGATGGTTTGACACGTCGCGCCTTCGTGCTACAACTGAAACCAACCAGTTGGATTCAACTTCGATCGGTCTATCGGTCGAACGCCAACCAAGCGAAAAGGACCGACGATGAAGACCCTGAATCAGCAGTTCATTGCCGGGGAGTTCGTGGACTCGCACGGAAGCGACGTGTATGCCGTGAACAGCGCGATCACGCGCGAGCAGATTGCGGAGGCGATCCTGGGTGACGAGGTCGACGCCAATCGAGCGGTGGAGGCGGCCAAGCAGGCCCTCCCCGCCTGGTCGGCGACGACCCTGCAGGAGCGTCGTGGCTACCTGCAGGAGCTCGCGGACGCGTTTCAGGCACGGCGCGACGACATGATCTCTGCGCTGGTCGAGGAGTTCGGCACGACCAGGCCGACGGCCGCCTACATCGTCGATCAGTCGCGTGACTGGTTCGTGGACGCCCAGCAGCTACTGACCGAGGACACGTTCGTCGAACAGGTCGGCGATGCGACGGTGAACTCTGTGCCGGTCGGCGTCGCCGTCCTGATCACCCCGTGGAACGGCGCCAGCTGGTTCATGGCGATGAAGGCCAGCGTCGCGCTCGCAGCCGGTTGCACGGTGGTGCTCAAGCCGAGTGAGCGCGGGGTCTGGCAGGCCTGGCCGGTAGTGCAGGCCATCAAGGAGGCCGGCCTCCCGGACGGCGTCATCAACGTCGTGTTCGGGAGGGGCGATCCGGTCGGAAACGTGCTGACCCAGCACCCCGATGTGGCCAAGGTCTCGCTGACCGGCTCCACCGCCACGGGCAAGGC
>DATHJG010000457.1:0-2704 GCA_035489875.1 Solirubrobacteraceae bacterium
CCTCACCTTCCAGGCGGCTCAGCGCGTCGCGCAGGCGCTCAAGCTCATCGGTGAGCGTGTGCTGCTGCGTGAGCTGGTCTTGGATCTGCTTGATGCGCGCCTTGACCTGTTGGGCGATCGCGCTGACGTCAGGGATCTCTGGCATGTCACTCCTGGCTCGGGTAGCGCTGCATCGTAGTGACGTATTCTCCCCACCGTCGGGCGTGGGAGACTGACCCTTGCTCGTCACGCGACCGGGAGGACCATTGGCAGAGAGTGTCTGCCGCGTCACCGAGGTGATCCGGGTGAGCAGCGAATCGTGGGAGGCCGCGGCCCGGGCAGCGGTTGAGACCGTGCGCGACCTTCGCATCGCGGAGGTCCTGCGCCAGGACCTGACGATTGGGATGGCGGGGTGGTGAACTTCCGGATTCGTCTCGGGATCTCATTCAAGTGCGACACGGGGGAGTCAACGCTGAAGGGCACCGTACTCGGCGGAGGGCTCGCCCGGCAGGCCCCGCCCGCGAAGAGCTGACGCGCGCATACCTCTGACGCGACGCGTTTCAATGCCCTGCCGCTACGTTGCTCGCCGCGCCCGGTTTGACGACGTCATGCGCTTGCGCGAGACGCTCCTCCACTTCGACGAAGCTCGCGACGTCGTGCATTTCGAGCTGCGTGTCGAGCGCACTGCCACCGACGTTCCGGCCGGACAGCCCGTGGTCGGCGGCAAGGGTGCGCTGCACTGCTCGCGCTTACGTCTCAGGGCGATGTTGCTGGCACACAACCGTGCTGCCACACCCGCCCCGCTCTGTCCGCCTCGGCACGGCGTCCATGCCCGATGCCGCCCTCGGCTGCACTCGCTGAAGCCAGGCGCGCCATGGAGCACTTTCGGTTCCTGCCGCCTGAGGCTGTCGCATAAGTTCCGGAGACGATCCGCGGGCGAGTTTCGCCGCGACTGATTTGCCTCGATGACATCTCGGAGGCCCTTAGAACGCCTGTGTGCGCGTCGGCGATTTCATTCGGGCCTCCGGCGCCGACTTATATGGATAGCGATCGTCCCATGGCGACGGGAGCGCCTCGCGCTCCGCGGACGATGACGCTGCCGGGGGTATGGTTCGACGTGTGAGCCGCAGGCTGTTGATCGCGGTCGGAGAGGCGGCGACGAGCGTGGAGGAGCTCCCGTTCGGGGTCCGGTCGCTGATCGATGCCGCCGACGCGATCATGGTCATTGCGCCGACCCTGCCGGGGCGGATGGACTGGATCGCGTCGGACACCGACAGCGCCACGGAGCGCGCCGACGCGCGGCTCCGGACGGTGCTCGGACAGCTCGACGAGATCGGGACGCCGGCCGGCGGCCGCGTCGCGGCCGACGACCCGCTCCTGGCGTTCGACGACGCCGTGCGCGAGTTCGCTCCCGACCATCTGCTGATCGCGCTTCGACGCAAGGACCGCGCCGGATGGCAGGAGCGCGGGCTGCTCGACCGCGTCGAGGGGCGCTTCGGCATCCCGATGACCGTGTTCCAGCTCCCCGTAGAGCAGTAGCGAGCGCGCAGGCGCCGTGATCCCGGGCCCCATGCCCGCCTGCCCGCAGCAGCTCATCGTGCTGGGCCCGCCGGGCTCGGGGAAGAGCACGCACGCCGCACGCGTGGCGGAGCGGCTCGGCGCCGCGCACGTCAACCTCGGCGCGCTGTTCCGCGAGCTCGGGAAGCACGACCCCGCGATCGGCGCAGCGCTCTCCGAGGGCAGGCTGCTGCCGGACGACGTGGCCGAGCGGGTCGTGCGCGAGCGGCTCGCGGCGCTGCCGGACGGCCAGGGCTTCGTGCTCGACGGCTACCCGCGCAGCCCGGCGCAGGCCGCTGCGCTGCGGCGCATGCTCTCCGAGCTCGGACGGCTCGAGCCGCGGCCGGTGGTCGTGCGGCTCGACGTCCCGCGCGACGAGCTCGTGCGCCGCCTGACCCGGCGGCGGGACCTCGAAGGCCGCCCCGACGACACCGACGCGGCGATCGCGCATCGCCTGGCGCACGACGGCGCCCAGGCGCAACCGCTGATCGACGCCATGGCCGGCTGGTTCGAGGTGGTGGACGTCGACGGCGCCCAGCCGGTCGAGGCCGTCACCGAGCAGATCGTCGCGGCCCTCCGCTGCCCGAGCTGACGCCCTGTCGCAGCGTCTCGAGCATGCCCTGGAGGTGCGCCGCGGCCGACTCCACGTCGCCGTACTTGCGCTGGGCCGCGCGCGACTCAGCGCTCAGGATCGCGCAGCGGTGGACGTCGTGGAAGTCGCCGGTATCGACGTCCTGAGCGTCACGCGACCGCTGCGACCGGCTCGGGCGGTACCCCTTCCTTGTCCGGGTTGCGCCAGCTCACGCGTAGCTCGCCGTCGTCGATGTCGACGATGATGGTGGCGCCGTCGCGGATGTCGCCCGCGATCAGTGCGCGGCCGATCCGGGTTTCGACCTCGCGTTGGATGTAGCGGCGCAGGGAGCGTGCGCCGTAGACGGGGTCGTAGCCGCGGCGCGCGATCAGCGCCTCGGCCTCGGGGGTGACGTTGAGCCGCATCCGCCGGTCGGCGAGGGCCACGTGGTCCTCGACGACCGCGACGACTGGAGCGAGCACCAGCCCACGGCGGCGGAGGAGAACGCGTTCATCGAGGAACACGGCTATCGCGAGTACGGGCGCTGGCACCTCGCGGTCGACGATGCCGCCAACCCGGAGACCAAGGGCCGCTACA
>DATHJG010000458.1:0-2725 GCA_035489875.1 Solirubrobacteraceae bacterium
CACGAGGCCGCAGCTCGGTCAGCGCGCCAGTTCGCGTGTCATGCAGGCGGATCGTGCGCATTTCCAGGCGCGCACTGTACCCGGCCGTACGCGCTCCAGCCGGACACCGACTGGGCGAACCACGACCAGACCCAGATCGTCGCCATCACGATCACGAGCGAGTTGCTGTAGATCGCCGTGCGCCCAGCCGCCCGCCTTGGCCCACTTCGGCGATCCCGGCTTCGCGTACGGGCCGACGAGCTGCTGCGAGCGCAGCGAGGAAGAGCCCGCCGAAGACGAGACGAGGGCGCGCATGCGGCGCTCACTCCACCCCGTAGTGCCGGTACAGCTCGGCCTCCTCGTCCTCCGTGAGCTGCCCGTTCGGCTCGATCCCGGGTGCGCCGTTCACCGTGGACTTCTCCAGCGACACCCGCAGCTGCCCGTCGACCTCGGTCGCGCCGGTGAGCGGCACGAAGCTCCGCTTGGGCCCGAGCGCCCCGGTGTGCACGAGCACCCACGCGGGCTCGCCGGAGTCGGCGTCGAGGTAGATCTCCTCGATCCGGCCGAACGCCTCGCCGTCGCGGTCGGTGAGCTGCTGGCCGCGGAACTGGAGCATGCGGTCCTTCTCGATGGCGCCCATGTCCGTCGCCTTACCCCTCGCCGCGGCGTTTCAGCCCCGGTCCAGCGTGGCGACCGCCATCGCCGCCGCACCCTCGCCGCGGCCGACGAAGCCCATCCCCTCGCCCGTCGTCGCCTTCACGTTGACGGCGTCCTCCGTCAGGCCGAGCGCCCCGGCCAGCGACGCGCGGATCGCGGCGCGGAAGGGCGCGAGCTTCGGGCGCTCGAGCACGACGGTGGCGTCGACGTTGCCGATCGCCCATCCGCGCTCGCCCAGGTACACGACCACGGTGCGCAACAGCTCGAGCGAGTCGGCGCCCGCGAGGCGCGGGTCGGTGTCGGGGAAGTGCTGGCCGATGTCGCCGAGCGCGGCCGCGCCGAGCAGCGCGTCGATCACCGCGTGGGTCAGGACGTCGGCGTCGGAATGGCCGGCGAGCCCTTCCTCGTGGGGGATGTCGACGCCCCCCAGGATCAGCGGGCGGCCGGCCGCGAACGCGTGCGTGTCGATCCCCAGGCCGGTCCGGACCATCAGCCGAGCGGCTCCATCCTCCGCTGCCGCCGCTCGAACACGCAGATCTCGGTCACGCCGGCGTCCGCCAGCGCGGCGACCGCTTCGTCGTAGCGGAATCCGAGCTGGTCGGGCTCGTGGGCATCGGAGGAGAGCGCGATCGGCAGGCCGGCGTCGACCGCCATCTCCAGCAGCGCGGGCGCCGGGTACAGCTCCCCCACCGGCTTGCGCAGGCCGGCGGTGGACACCTCCATCGCCACGCCGGCCTCGAGCATCGCCTCGACCGCGGGCTCGTAGTAGTGGCGCGGGTCGCGCTCGGGCAGCGGGCGCGCCGAGCCCCAGACCTTCACGAGGTCGGGGTGGGCCATGATGTCGAACTGGCCCGAGCGGGCGGCCTCGGCGAGCGTGGCGAAGTAGCGCTCCCAGATCTTGTCCGGCGGGTCGCCGCGCCCCCACACGTGCTCCCAGTCGGGCCCCTCGAGGTCGACGGCGGCGTCGCGGACGAAGTGCACCGAGCCGACGACGTAGTCCCAGTCGCGGCCGTCGAGGAAGCGCGCCAGGCGATCCTCGCGACCTGCGACGTAGTCGGCCTCGATCCCCAGCCGCAGGTCGGTCTCCCCGCGCACGAACTCGCAGTAGGCGTCGACGTCGTCGCGCGCCCACTTGCGCCACCACGGGTGCTCCCACACGTCGAGCGCCTGCGTGAAGCGGTGGATGTGCTCCGCGACGCCCAGCTCCGCGATGCCGCGCTCCTCCGCGACCTCGCGGTAGCGCTCGGCGTTCGCGGACGTGAAGTAGCGCGAGGGAGGCGAGTCCTCGATGTCGGGGCGGAGATGGACGTGGTAGTCGGTCAGCACAGCAGGCTCTCGGCGATCGCCAGGTCGTGCGGCGTGGTCACCTTGAGGTTCGCGGGCGGAGACTCTACGACGCGGACGCTCCCGCCGGCCCGCTCGACCAGCCAGGCGTCGTCGGTCGCCTCCGCGAGCACCTCGTCGGACACGTCGAGCGCACGGCGCAGGACGGCCGCGCGGAACGCCTGCGGGGTCTGGATCGCCCACAGGCGCGCGCGGTCGTGCGTGCGCACGACGAGGCCGTCGGGCCCCGCCTCCTTGATGGTGTCGGTCACCCGGGCGGCGGCGACCGCTGCGTCGGCGTGCTCGAGCGCGGCCAGCGTGCGCGTGAACAGCTCGGCCCCCGCCAGCGGGCGCGCCGCGTCGTGCACGGCGACCGCGTCGACGTCGCCGGCGGCGGCGAGCGCGTTGCGCACCGACGCCGAGCGGGTCTCACCGCCTTCGACGAGCGTGAAGCCGAGCGGGAAGTCGCCGGCGGCGCCCGCCAGCGCCTCCTCGGCCGCCGCGCCGTGACCGGGCGGGACGGCGACGACCGCGCGGGGCACGCCCGCCGCGGCGATCGCGTCGAGCGACCAGGCGACCATCGGGCGACCGGCCAGGACGACGAACGCCTTCGGCCGGCCCGCGCCGAGGCGCTCGCCGCTGCCCGCCGCGACGACGATCGCAGCGGTTCGCAACAGCTCCGACGCACGAGCCGTAGGCCGCATCCGACCGCGGATCGTGCGTCGAAACCGAGTGGGGCGTCCTAGGCGGAGGCCGCCAGGTTCTC
>DATHJG010000459.1:0-3314 GCA_035489875.1 Solirubrobacteraceae bacterium
TGTGGGTCTCGTCGAGGATCAGCAGCGTCCCGTGCGCGTGTGCGAGCGCGCGCACGCCTGCGTGGAAGCCGTCGACGGGCTGCACGACGCCGACGTTGGTGAGCGCCGGCTCGGTGATCGCCGCCGCGACGTCGCCGCGGCTCAGCACGCGCTCCAGCGCGGCGAGGTCGTTGAACGGCACGACCCGGGTGTCCGCCGCCGCGCGCGCGTTGAGGCCGAGCAGCCCGGGCCGTCCGCCGGTCTCGTCCCCGGCGACGAGCGTGTCGTCGAGGTGCCCGTGGTAGTGCCCGCCGAACACGACGATCAGCGCGCGGCCGGTGCGATGGCGGGCGAGCCGGATCGCCTCCGCGTTGGCGCCCGACGCGGAGAGGGTGAACTGCCAGGCGGGCAGCCCGTAGCGCTCGGCGAGCAGCTCGGCCGCCTCGATCCCCTCCTCGACCGGGAGCAGGAACTGCAGCCCGCGCGCGGCGCGCTCGGCGATCGCGTCGAGCACGGCGGGCGGGGCAAAGCCGCACGTGGCGCTGAGGTCGGCCTGGTTGAAGTCCACGTACGCGTTGCCGTCGACGTCGGTGAAGCGGCAGCCGTCGCCATGGGCGACGAACATCGGGCCGTGGTCGTACAGCCCGGCCATCCACGCCATCGGGACGCCGTCGGGCATGTGGCGCCGGGCGAGGGCGGTGAGCTCCGCGGAACGCTGGGTGCGGCGCTCGAACAGCGCCTGCTCGCGGGCCCGGGTCGCGGCGAGCCGCGAGCGGTCGATCGGCGACATTGCAACAAGAGTGTGCCGAACCCCGGGTTGCGACCGGAGCACGGTCTATGGTCGTCCGCCCGTGTCCGTGCCGCTCGTCACCGACCCGCTCGTCGCTCCGTCCCTACCCGGCCTGGGGCCGGAGCCGCCGCGGCCGTTCGCGCGCGCGACCGAGCCCGGCGAGGCGCTGCGGGAGGTGTTCGGCTTCCCCGGCTTCCGGCCCGGCCAGCAGGAGGCGGTCGAGGCGGCGGTGGCGGGGCGCGACGTGCTCGTCGTGATGCCGACCGGCTCCGGCAAGTCGCTCTGCTACCAGCTCCCGGCGCTGATGCGGGCGGACCTCACGCTGGTGGTCTCCCCGCTGGTGTCGCTGATGCAGGACCAGGTGGAGGCGCTCGAACGGGTCGCCCCGGGCAAGGTCGCGCTCGTCAACGCCCAGCAGGACGCCTCGACCAACCGCGCGGCGCTCGATCGCGCCGTGTCCGGCCGCGCGCGGCTGCTCTACGTCGCGCCGGAGCGGTTCTCGTCGCCCGGGTTCCTCGAACGGATCCGGCAGGCGAAGATCGGCTTGTTCGTGGTCGACGAGGCGCACTGCGTCTCCCAGTGGGGACACGACTTCCGGCCGGACTACTTCCGCCTGGCGGACGCGGCGCGCTGGCTCGGCGCCGAGGCGATCGTGGCCTCCACCGCGACCGCGACGCCGCAGGTGGCGAACGACATCGTGGCGCGACTCGGGCTGAGCGAGCCGGTCGTGATCGCGACCGGCTTCGACCGCCCGAACCTGTCGTTCGCGGTCGTGCCCTGCGCGACGAAGGAGGCGGGGCATCGCGGCATCGCGGCAGTGCTCGCCGAGCCGGGCGCGCTGCCCGCGATCGTCTACGCGGGCACGCGGGCGGAGTGCGACAAGCTTGCGGTCCGGCTGGGGAGCGAGCTCGGCACGACCGTACTCGCCTATCACGCCGGCTTGCCGCGGGATGCGCGGGCCGAGGCGCAGCGGCGGTTCATGGACGGCGACGTGGACGTCGTGGTCGCTACCAACGCGTTCGGCATGGGCGTCGACAAGGCGAACGTGCGCACGGTCTGCCACGAGGCCGTGCCCGGGTCGATCGAGGCGTACTACCAGGAGGCGGGCCGCGCCGGGCGCGACGGCAAGCCGGCGCGCTGCCTCCTGTTCGCGTCCTCGCGCGACAAGGGCCTGCACGTGTTCTTCATCGAGCGCTCGACGGTGGAGGAGCCCGCGCTCAAAGCCGTGGCGCGCGCGCTGACGGGCTCGGCGGCGGCGTCCGGCGAGCCGGCGGTCGCCGGCAGCCAGGCCTCGCGGTTCGACGTGCCGATCGAGCAGCTCGCCCGGTTCGCCGGCTGCGACGGGGAGGTCGTTCGCGCGATCGTCGGCCACCTCGCGCGGGTCGGGGTCGTCCAGCCCAGCCCTTCGTCGCCGGATCGCGTCCTCGGCCGGGTCACCGGCGCGTGGGACGGCCGCGCATTGGCGCTCTGCAGATCCGCAGCGCAGGAGGGCACACGCGCGCGCTGGCGCCAGTACCGGTCCGTGTGGTCGTGGGTCGAAGGCTCGTCGTGCCGGCGCACCGGGATCCTGCGCCACTTCGGCGACCGCCAGGCGCCCACGCCCGACGGCCCCTGCTGCGACGTCTGCGATCCGTCGCTGGCCCCGCCGCCGCCCGCGTCCGTCGCCCGCCATGGCGGCAGCCCGCGCCAGCTCGCGCAGCGCCCGGTCGCCGCGGGCGACACCGCGGCGCTCGACGAGGCGATCGTCGAGGTTGTCGCCCTCGCCCGCCCGTCGCTCGGCCGCACGCGGGCGGTCGAGGTCCTGCGCGGGGGGCGCTCCAAGGTGCTGCTCAAGCACGGCTGGGACGGCCTGCCCCACTACGGCACGTTCGGCCATCTGAGCGGCGCGTCGGTGCTCGAGCGCGTCGACGCCCTGCTCGAGGCCGGCACGCTCAAGTCGAGCGGCGGCCACTACCCGGTGCTGGAGGCGGCGTGAATGTCGGCGTCCTCGCATCCGGCGAGGGGTCGAACCTCCAGGCGATCCTCGACCGGCTGCACGGTCGCGAGGGGATCGCGGTCGTCGCGGTCGCCTCGGACAAGCCGGACGCCCGCGCGCTCGCGCGGGCCCGTGCAGCCGGCGTGCCCGCGCTCGCGTTCCCGCTCGGCGAGCACGCCGGCGACCGCCGCGCCCGCGACCTCGCGATCGCGGACTGGCTGGCCGGCGCCGGCGTCGAGCTGGTCGTGCTCGCCGGCTACATGCAGCTCCTGGACCCCGCCTTCCTTGCCCGCTTTCCGCAGCGCGTGGTCAACGTCCACCCGGCGCTGCTCGCCGCCTTTCCCGGCATCGGGTCGGTCGAGCAGGCGCTCGCCTACGGCGTCAAGGTGTTCGGCGTCACCGTCCACTTCGTCGACGACGGCGTCGACACCGGGCCGATCATCGCCCAGCGCGCAGTGCCGGTGCTCGACAACGACGACGAGGCGGCATTGCACGAGCGGATCAAGGTCGCCGAGCGCGAGATGCTCGTCGAGTCCATCGGACGGATGGCCCGTGAGGGCTGGACGATCA
>DATHJG010000460.1:0-9629 GCA_035489875.1 Solirubrobacteraceae bacterium
CGGCGAGCGCGGGAAGGCGGCGGGCGAGCGCGGAGCGGACGAGCTGCTTGAGCGCGCGCGGCTGCGCGAACGGCAGCCCGTGCGCGACGGCCTCGCCGACGACGTCGGCGGCCAGCCCGGCGCTGAGGCCCGAGGCGACGAGGCGCTGCTCCGCGGTGGCGGCGGCGCGGGGACGATCGGGGGACGACGGCGGCGCGATGACGTCCGGCGGCGCCGCAGCGCGGATGACCTCGTCCGCCGGCGCGGCGATGACGTCCGGCGGCGCCGCGGCCCGGGCGACCTCGTCCGCCGGCGCGCCGACCCGCGCCTCCTCGGCGGCCGGGGGCGCGACCGCGTCGAGCGCGGCTGCGTTCGGCTGCGGGCCGTAGAGCCCGGCCGTGGCGGTCATGACCGCGTCCGCGCGCGCGAGCGCGTCCGCGAACGGGGAGGCCTGCTCGACCAGCGTCTGCACGATCGGGGTGCGCAGCCCTTCGGCCGTCGCGCCGTCGTTGCGGACCTCGGGCGCGGCGTCGGACGGGAGCGGGCCGCGCGCCTCGACCTCTACGAACGGGCGCTGGAAGAAGCCGCCGACGCCGCCCCCGAGGCCCTCGCGGCGGCGCAGCACGATCGCGTCAGGCCCCAGCTCCTCGCGGATCTGCGGCAGGAGGTCGTCGAGGGTACGGCCGCGGAAAGTCTTGGCTTCGCTCATCTCAACCTCAGGCATCGGCATTTCGTCCAGTGATTTGAAGCGTTCGCTGTCAGGCGTTCGCCGCGACGGCCGCCGCCATCGCGTCGGCAGGGCCGATCACGCCGGTCGTCTCCACCGCGACGCCCTGGGCGATCTCGTTGTAGGAGCACACCGCGAGCTGCGGCAAACGCTGCTCGCACAGCCGGCGCAGGTGCCGTCGCACGCGGGCGGAGCACAGCAGCACCGGCCGGCCGCCGCGCCCGAGCGCGTGCTCGACCTGGTCGGCGCACGCGTCGACGAGCGTCGCAGCCCGCTGCGGGTCCATCGCGAGGAACTCGCCGTCGGCCGTCTGCACGAGCGACTCGGCGATCTCCTGCTCGAGCCCCGGGTCGAGCGCGATCGCGCGCAGCGTCCCCTCGAAGTCGAGGTAGGGCGCGACGATCGTGCGCCCGAGCGCCTGCCGCGCGTACTCGGCCAGCATCGCCGGGTCGCGCGTGAGCCGCGCCTTGTCGCCGACCGCCTCGACGATCGCGCCGAGGTCGCGCACGGAGACGCCCTCGCGCAGCAGCGCCTGCAGCACGCGCTGGATCTCCCCGAGCGACAGGACGTCGGGCACGACCTCGTCGACCACGGCCGCGTTGACCTCCTTGAGCTGGTCGAGCAGGTTGCGCGTCTCCTGACGGGTGAGCAGCTCGGACGCGTGGGCGCGGATGACCTCGGTGAGGTGCGTCACGACGACCGACTCGGCGTCGACCACGGTCCAGCCGAGCGCCTCGGCCTCCGCGCGGCCGTGGTCGGCGATCCACACCGCCGGCAGGCCGAACGCGGGCTCGGTGGTCGGCACGCCGGCGAGCTCGCCCATCGCCTCGCCCGGGTCCATCGCGAGCTGGTGCCCGGCCATGATCCCGCCGCGCGCCACCTCCGTCCCGCGCACGCGCATGACGTACTCGTGCGAGTCGAGCGCGACGTCGTCGCGGATCCGCACCGGCGGGATGACCATGCCCATCTCGGACGCGATCTGGCGCCGGATCGTGGCGACGCGCGCGAGCAGCGTGCCGCCGCCGTGTTGGTCGACGAGCGGCACGAGGCCGAAGCCGATCGCGAGCTCGAGGGGATCGAGCGCGAGCGCGTCGAGCGCGGCGTCGCGCGGCGTCGGCGGCTCGCCGGCCGGTGCCAGCGCGGCCTGCTGCGCCTCCGTCGCCTCGCGCTCCCTGGCCGTCGGCTGCTTGCGCAGTGACCAGCCGACCATGAAGAACAGCCCGCCGATCAGCAGGAACGGGACCTTGGGCAGAGCGGGGATCAGCGCGAAGCCCATGATCACGCAGCCCGCGACCATCGGCGCCTTGCGCTGCTCGAGGATCTGGCTGCCGATGTCGTTGCCGAGGTCCTTCTCCGACGCCGAGCGCGTGACCAGGATGCCGGTGGCGACGGAGATCAGCAGCGCCGGGATCTGCGCGGTGAGGCCGTCGCCGACGGTCAGCAGAGAGAACTTGTGCGCGGCCTCGCCGAACGGCAGGCCCTGCTGCATGACGCCGATGATGATGCCGCCGATGAGGTTGATCAGCGTGATCAGGATGCCGGCGATCGCGTCGCCCTTGACGAACTTCGAGGCGCCGTCCATCGCGCCGTAGAAGTCGGCCTCCTGGGAGATCTCCGCGCGCCGCTTGCGCGCCTCCTCATCGGTGATCTGGCCGGCGTTCAGGTCGGCGTCGATCGCCATCTGCTTGCCGGGCATGGCGTCGAGCGTGAAACGCGCGCCGACCTCCGCGACGCGGCCCGCGCCGTTGGTGATCACGACGAACTGGATCACGACGAGGATCAGGAACACGATCAGGCCGACGACGACGTTGCCGCCGACGACGAAGTTGCCGAACGCGGTGACCACGTGGCCGGCGTCGCCGTGGAGCAGGATCAGGCGGGTGACCGAGACGTTGATCGCCAGCCGGAACAGCGTGGTCAGCAACAGCAGGCTCGGGAAGGCGGAGAAGTCCAGCGCGCGCGGCACGTAGAGCGTCGCGATCACGATCATCAGCGCCGCCGAGATGTTCAGCGTGATCGCCAGGTCGAGCAGGAACGGCGGCAGCGGGACGATCATCATCACGACGACCAGCACCACCGCGCCGGCGGCGAGCAGGTCGGCGTGGCGGCCGGCGCGCTTCACGAGCGTGTTCATGCAGCCTGCTTTCCTGCGACTCGATACACGTAGGCGAGCAGCTCGGCGACCGCCTGGAAGAGCTCCTCGGGGATCATCCGGCCGACGTCGACCGTGCCGTGGATGGCGCGGGCGAGCGGCGGGTCGGGCACGACCGGCACGCCGGCGTCGCGGGCGATCTCGCGGATGCGGAACGCGACGAGGTCCTGGCCCTTCGCGACCACGACCGGCGCGAGCGCATCGGCCGAGTAGCGCAGGGCGACCGAGTAGTGCGTCGGGTTGGTCACGACGACGTCGGCGGTCGGGACCTCATCCATCATGCGCGCGCCGGCCAGCTCCGTCGCGCGCCGGCGCTGCGCGGACCTCACCTCGTTCGGCAGCTGCTGCTGCTCGTACTCCTCCTTGACGTCCTGCTTGTCCATCTTGAGCTGCTTCTCGTGGCGCCAGCGCTGGTAGACGACGTCGGCGATCGCGATCACGAGATAGGCGAACGCGCAGCGCTGCGCGATCCCCAGCACCTGGCGGCACAGCTCCGGCAGCAGCACGGCCGGCGGCATGCCGACCAGCGCCGCGAGCTCCTCGAGCTTGGGCAGCACGGCGAGCGTCGCGATGGCGCCGACGGCGAGCACCTTGACGGTCGACTTGACGCCCTCGAACAGCGCGTGCGTGCCGAAGATCTGCTTCGCGCCGGTGAGCGGGTTGAGCCGCTTCATGTCGGGCTTGAGCGCCTGCGGAGACGGCTGCACGCCGACCTGCACGAGCGACGTGAGCACGCCGGCGACGAGGCAGGCGGCGGCGATCGGCAGCACCGACAGCAACCAGGCCGTGCCGACCGAGGAGAACACCTTGCCGAGCCCGTCGTCGCCGACGATCTCCGGTTGCGCGGTCCACACCAGGAGCTGGCGCGAGGCGTCGGCCATGCGGTGGTACATCCCCGGCGCGAACGCCGAGAGCGCGAGCAGCGCGGCGAGCAGCACGATCGCGCCGTTGAGGTCCATCGACCGCGCGACCTGGCCCTTCTGGCGCGCCTCGAGGCGCTTCTTGGGGGTCGCCTTCTCGGTCCGCTCGCCGCCGCCGGCCATCAGGCGACCTTCAAGCTCTGGAGCGCGGTGGACACGGAGCGCTGCAGCTCGTCGGACAGCCAGCCCGCCGCGAACGGCAGCGACGCGCCGACGAGCACGAGCCCGACCGCGATCTTGGCCGGGAAGCCGACCGCGAAGACGTTGAGCTGGGGCACGACGCGCGAGACGACGCCGATCGCCGCGTCGGTGATCACCAGCGCGAGCAGCACGGGCGCGCAGACCTGGATCGCCGCCGCGAAGATGCCGCTGAACGCGAGCTGCGCCGCCGCGGTCAGCGAGCCGAGCTGCGGCGACTCCAGCAGCGGCACCGCGTCGTACGTGCGCGCGAGCCCGGCGATCACCCAGCCGTCGCCGCCGATCGCGATGAACACGAGCACGCCGATCATCGTGTAGAGCTGCTGGAGCAGCGAGGACTGCGTGCCCGAGAGCGGATCGATGACGCCGCCGAGCATGAAGCCGATCGAGAGGTCGAGGATCGCGCCGGCCGCCGACAGCGCCGCGAACAGCGCCGCGATCCCGAACGAGAACGCCATGCCGACGAGCATCTCCTTGCCGACCAGCAGCGCCAGGCCCCAGACGTCGGCGGGGATCACCGCGTCGCCCACCGCGTGCGTGGCGACGGGCGAGATGCCGATCGCGAGCGCCACCGCCGTGACGCCGCGCACGCGGGCGGGGAAGCTCTTGGACGAGAACAGCGGCGCGAGCAGGAACAGCGGCGCCACCCGCGCGAGCACGAGCGCGAACGCGAGCACATGCTGCTCGGAGAACCGCTCCAGCAGCGCCTCGGCGTTCATCCGCCGTCGATCATCGTCGGGATCTCCGAGTAGAGCTGATGCGTGTAGGTGACGACCTGGTCGAGCATCCACGGGCCGGCGACCACCAGCACGACGCCCATCCCGATGACCTTGGGGATGAACGTCAGCGTCTGCTCCTGGATCTGCGTGACGGCCTGGAAGACCGACACGAGCAGGCCGATCACGAGCCCGACGAGCAGCAGCGGCATCGCGATCTTGAACGCGAGCTGCATCGCCTGCATCGAGACGTTGATGACCACGTCCTCGTTCACGTGAAGCTCTCCACGAGCGAGCGCGTGACGAGGTTCCAGCCGTCGACCAGGACGAACAGCAGGATCTTGAACGGCAGCGAGATGAAGATCGGCGGCAGCATCATCATGCCCATGCTCATCAGCGTCGACGCGACGACCAGGTCGATGATCAGGAACGGCAGGAATATGAGGAACCCGATCTGGAACGCGGTCTTCAACTCGGAGATCACGAACGCGGGGATCAGCACGTGGGTCGGGATGTCGGCGCGCGTCTTGGGCCGCTCGAGCTTGGCGAGGCCGGCGAACAGCGCGATGTCCTTCGTGCGCGTCTGGTCGAACATGAACTCGCGCATCGGCTTCTCGGCGCGCTGGAGCGCGACCGTCTGCGAGATCTGGCCCTTCTGGAGCGGGTCGAACGCGTCCTTCTTGACCTTGCCGAACGTCGGCGCCATGACGAAGATCGTCAGGAACAGCGCGATGCCGACCAGCACCTGGTTGGGCGGCGCGGTCGGCGTGCCGAGGCCGGTGCGGATGAAGCCGAGGACGATGATGATGCGCGTGAAGCCGGTCAGCGTGAACAGCGCGGCGGGGACGAGCGACAGCGCGCCGATCATCAGCAGCAGCTGGACCGCGTTGGTCCCGTCCGTCTTCACTTGATAACCGTCCGCTTGCGCAGCTCGTCGACGAAGCGCCCGCGGCGCGTCTCCTTGCCGAACACGTCGGGCTCGACGACGGCCATCGCCGACTCCTCGGCGTCGAGCAGGCCGAGCCGGCGGGCCTCGTCCTCCGTGTAGGTCCGGATCGGGGTGACGCCGTGCTCGCCGGCGCCGACCAGCACGATCTCGCCGCCCGCGCGCACGAGGTGCAGCGAGCGGTTGGTGCCGAGCGGCAGCGTGGCGAGCGTCGTCAGGCCGGCGCCCTGGGCGCTCGCCTGCTTGGACGTCTTGACCTGCTTGAGGACCCACGTCAGGCCGTAGATGACGCCGATGACGACGGCGAGGCCGACGATCGTGCGGACGATGTTCCCGCCCGACGCGCCGACGTTCTCGGCTGCCTGCTTCTTTCCTTCGGCCTCGAGGCCGAGCGGCGTCTGCTCGCCGTCGGCGGCCAGGGCGAGGGCAGGGGCCAGCAGGACGCCGGAGAGGGCGACCGCGGACAGACGGACAAGCGCAGGAAGGAGCAACATTCCACCGAGGAAAGGGCGGCTCTGGATAGGAGCCAGCCCGGGTAGTCGGCCGGTCAGTCGGCGGCTTGAGGCACGGCGCGGCGCTCGAAGCGCAGCTCGTTCACGACCGCGCCCGCGAGCAGGATCAGCGCGAGCACGTAGAACCACACGAGCACGATCAGGACGAACACGAACGACGTGCCGATCCGCAGCGTCGTCACGTTCGAGAGGTAGAGCGGGAAGCCGTAGTCGACGACGCCCATCGCGAGCAGCGCGCCCGCGGCGCCCGGCCACACGCAGCGCCACGGGATCGGGCCGCGCGGCACGCGCCAGTAGACGAGGCAGAGGATCCCGAACAGCAGCGCCATGCCGCCGGCGAGCGTGAGGCCGTAGACGAC
This sequence comes from Solirubrobacteraceae bacterium, assembly GCA_035489875.1. GTDB lineage: Bacteria > Actinomycetota > Thermoleophilia > Solirubrobacterales > Solirubrobacteraceae > DASQMT01. Next base: position 6,510 of record DATHJG010000460.1, read on the forward strand.
CCCGCGCACGCCGCCGAGCCCGAACGGCAGGTCGCCGGTGCCGCGGACGACGAAGCCCTGGAGCGCCGGGATGCTCACGCTCGCGACGAAGAACAGCAGTACGACGGCGAGCATCCCGAAGCCGAACAGCTTCTGCCGCACCCACGACCGGCACTCACGGTGGTAGATGCGGCAGAACGCGGTGTCGAGCGCGCCCCAGAACGAGGCGGAGAACCAGGTCGCCGCCACGATCGCCACGATCCCGACGGTCGTCGAGGACTCGCGCACGCGCCGCAGGCCGTCGAGCAGCGTCGAGTCCGCGGCGTCGGGGAACAAGCGCTGGAGGTCCTCCACGACCGATGCCTCGATGTTGTCCGAGGCGAGGATCCGGCCGGCGACGAAGAGCCCGACGAGCGCGAGCGGGAAGACCGACAGCATCATGTTGTAGGCGACCATCGCGGCCATGCCCGTGAGGTTGTCCTCATAGGCCTTGCGCCAGAACGTCGCCACGGGCCGCAGCATGCGGGCACTATGGCGGGCCCAGGTGTCGCTGTGGTTCGATCGACCTCGTTGCGGAGGGATCAGGCGTGGCTGCCGGAGCCCGGCGAGGTCAGCCCGTGCTCGTAGGCGAAGATCACGGCCTGGACGCGGTCGCGGACGCCGAGCTTGGCGAGGATGCGCTTGGTGTGCGTCTTGACGGTGGACTCCTCGATGACGAGCGTGGCGGCGATCTCGTTGTTCGACAGGCCGCGGGCGACGAGCTCGAGCACTTGGCGCTCGCGCTGGGTGAGCGCGGCGAGGCGCGCGTCGCGCGTGGTGTCGGGTGCGGGGTGCCGGGCCATGCGCGCGATGACGCGGCTGGTGACCGAGGGTGAGAGCAGGGAGTCACCGGCGGCGACCGTGTGGAGGGCCGCCAGCAGGTCTTCGGGCCTGGTGCGCTTGAGCAGGAAGCCGGAGGCGCCGGCGCTGAGGGCGCCGAAGATGTAGTCGTCCTGCTCGAAGGTGGTGAGGATCACCACCTTGACGTCGGGGAAGGCGGCGAGCACGTCGCGGGTGGCGGCGATGCCGTCGAGGTCGGGCATGCGGATGTCCATCAGCAGGATGTCGGGGCGGAGCAGGCGGGTGCGGTGGAGCGCGTCGCGTCCGTCGCTCGCTTCGCCGAGGACCTCGATCCCCGGGTCGCCGTCGAGCACGCCGCGCAGGCCGGCGCGCATGAGCGCGTCGTCCTCGACGATCAGCACGCGGACCGGGCGCTCGGTCATGCGCCACCCGACGTGAGGGGCAGCCGCGCGTGCACGCAGAAGCGCCCGTTGCGGTCGGTCGTGTCGAGGCTGCCGCCGAGCAGGACCGCGCGCTCGCGCATCCCGATGAGCCCATGGCCGCCTCGGCTCTCGCGTGCCGTTCCGTTCGTGCGAACGGGGTTGGCGACGGTGAGCTCCAGCGCGCTGGGGCCGAAGGCGATGTCGACCTGGGCGCTGCCGTTGCCGTGCCGGGCGGTGTTCGTGAGCGCCTCCTGCAGGATGCGGTAGGCGCCGCGGTCGACGCCCGGCGGGAGCGAACGGCGATCACCGTGGGTGGTGCTCGTCACGTCGAGTCCTGCGGCTCGATGGCGCTGCAGGAGCGTGTCGAGCGCGGCCAGCCCGGGCGGCGGCTCGACGTCTGGCTCTGCGGCGTCCTCGCGCATGGCTGCGACGAGCTGGTCGATCTCGGCGACGGTTTGGCGCGCGACGTCTTCGATGGTCTGGAACGTCTCGCGGGCGCGGGCGTCCTGCGTGGCTCGCAGACGCCCGAGTCCGGCGTGCACGAGGATCACGTTGATGGCGTGGCCGGCGGAATCGTGCAGGTCGCGGGCGATGCGGGTGCGTTCCTCGGCCGTGGCGAGGCGCCGCTCGCGCTGGGCCTCGCGCTCGGCGCGCAGCGCGCGCTGCTCGAGCTCGGCCATCCGCTCGTGGCGGAGCCGCGCCCGGTCGCCGGCCAGCCAGGCGCCGCCCCACACGAGGACGCCGAACGCGATCGGGGTGCCGGTGAACGCGCTGCCCGTCACCCCCGGTGCCGTCGCGTGCACGACCAGCAGGACGGCGGCGAGCGCGAGGGTGAGCCGGGTCCGGGCGTCTCCGGCGGCGGCGAGGAAGTAGAGCGCGACGGTCGGCCCCAGCGGCGGGGCGTCGAGCTCGGCGACCCCGCGCAGCACGGCGCTGGCCACGGCCGTGAGCACGAATACGCCGAGCGGCGCGCGACGGCGCACGATCAGCGGCAGCGAGGCGAGCGCCGTCAGCAGCACCCCGACCGCGTCGACACTGCCGTGACCGCCTCGGGGGCCGCTTACGGCCAGCAATCCGAGCGACAGCGCGAACACCGCGACGGCGAGCGCAGCGTCGCCGAGCAACTCGGAGCGCGACGACGGTCGCGCGGGATGTGAAGCGGCGGGCACCAGCCATCGAGCGTACCGCCGGTCCTCTGCATCGGGATCGCCCCGCGGGGGGATGGGCGCGTACCTCCTGAGGGGGACACCAGATCCTCCCGTGGCGAGATTTCGCGCCCCGCTCGGACCCCTACGTTGCGGGCATGACTTCGAATCTCGTGATCGAGACGCGCGGGCTCACCAAGCGCTACGGCGACGCGATCGTCGCCGTCGACGATCTCGAGCTGCGCGTGCGCCGCGGCGAGGTCTACGGCTTCCTCGGCCCCAACGGCGCCGGCAAGACGACCACGCTGCGGATGCTGCTGGGCCTCGTGCGGCCGACGTCCGGCACGGCGGCGGTGCTCGGCGCCCCGCCCGGGTCGCCCGAGGGACTGGCGCGCATCGGCGCGCTGGTCGAGGCGCCCGCGTTCTATCCGTACCTGTCGGGACGCGACAACCTGCGCGTGCTCGCCGGCTACGCCGGGGTGCCGGAGGATCGCGTCGAGGCGGTGCTCGACGAGGTCCGGCTGAGCGACCGCGCGGCCGACCGCTCGTCGACCTACTCGCTGGGGATGAAGCAGCGCCTCGGCGTCGCGGCCGCGCTGCTCAAGGACCCCGAGCTCCTGATCCTCGACGAGCCGACCAACGGGCTCGACCCCGGCGGCATGGCCGAGATGCGCGCGTTCATCCGCTCGCTCGGCGAGGGCGGGCGCACGGTCGTGCTCTCCAGCCACCTGATG
>DATHJG010000461.1:0-2446 GCA_035489875.1 Solirubrobacteraceae bacterium
CGGGCGACGAGCATGCACCAGCGCGCGTGCTGCGCGGCGCTGGTCCACACCTTCTGGCCCGTGACGACCCAGCCGTCGCCGTCCCGCACCGCGCGCGTCTTGAGCGCGGCGAGGTCGGAGCCCGCCTCCGGTTCGGAGAACCCCTGGCACCAGATCTCCTCGGCCGACAGGATCGGGCCGAGGAAGCGGTCCTTCTGCTCCTCGGTGCCCCACACCATCAGCGTCGGGCCGCCGAGCAGCAGGCCGAGCACGTTCGCCGGGAGCGGCGCGCGGGCGCGGCCCAGCTCCTCGAAGAAGATCGCGGACTCGGTGAGCGTCGCGCCACGTCCGCCGTACTCGACTGGCCAGTGCGGCGCCGCCCAGCCGCCCGCGTACAGCCGCCGCTGGAAGTCGCGCCGCCAGGCGTAGTGCGCGCGCTCGTCGTCGGACGGCTCCGGGCCGGGGTCGTTCGCCGTGAACCAGGCGCGCAACTCGTCGCGGAACGCGGTCTCGCGCTCCGAGAAGGTCAGGTCCATGCGCGCACACTATGTCGGCCCCGGGAATCGAGCGCGCCACCGTCGCGTCTGGACGGTATGACGCACTCGCTACCCCAGCTCGCCGGCGACCGCGTGTTCCTGACCGACGGCGGGCTCGAGACCACGCTCGTCTTCCACCGCGGCATCGACCTGCCCGCGTTCGCGGCGTTCCCGCTGCTCGAGCACGCGGACGCGTCGGACAAGAGCCACGCGGAGCTCGACGAGGCGACCGAGCTCGACGAGGGCGACCCGTCCGCGCTGGCCGCCGGCTACGTCGCGCTGCGACCGCGGCTGCGCAACGTGACCGTGCTCGGCGGCTGCTGCGGGACGGACGAGCGTCACGTGGCGGCTGTCGCGGCTGCCTGGACGCGATAAGCCCGAGACGGGCGGCTATAAGAGGTGCATGCGCTTTGCGGTGATGATCGAAGGGCAGGAGGACGTCGGCTGGGACGACTGGGTCGCGGTCGCCCGGGCGAGCGAGCGGTTGGGCTTCGACGCCCTGTTCCGCTCGGACCATTACGGGTCGGTGATGAGCGCGGAGCCGCGCGGATCGCTCGACGCGTGGGCGACGCTCTCCGCGCTCGCGGCGGTGACGTCCTCCCTGCGGCTCGGGACGCTCGTATCGCCGGCGACGTTCCGGCATCCGTCCGTGCTGGCGAAGAACGCCGTCACCGCGGACCACGTGTCCGGCGGGCGGATCGAGGTCGGGCTGGGCACCGGCTGGGAGGAGCGCGAGCACCGGGCGTACGGCTTCCCGTTCCCGCCGCCGCGCGAGCGGATGGACCGGCTCGCCGAGCAGTTGGAGATCGTCACGCGGTCGTGGCAGGACGGCGCGTTCTCGTTCGCCGGTGAGCACTGGACGGTGGAGGACCTCGACGCGCGGCCCAAGCCGGTGCAGTCGCCGCTGCCGCTGCTGATGGGCGGCGAGGCGAAGCGGCGCGGCGCGGCGCTGGCGGCGCGCTACGCGGCCGAGTACAACGTGGTCTACCCCTCGCCCGAGCGGGCCGCCGCGGCGCGGGAGCGCCTGGTGGCCGCATGCCGCGACGCGGGGCGCGACCCGGCGACGCTCCGCTTCTCGATGATGCACGCGGTGCTGATCGGGGCCGACGAGTCCGAGCTGCGGGCGCGCGCCGAGCGGCTCGCTGAGGCGACGGGCTCGCCGGCCACGCTGGACGAGCTGCGCCGCGACTCGATCGCGGGCACGCCGGACGAGGTGATCGCGCGGCTGCGCGAGTTCGAGGCGGTGGGCGTTGAGCGGGTGATGCTCCAGCACCTGCTGTTCCGCGACGAGGCGGCGCTGGAGCTGATCGCGTCCGAGGTCATGCCGGCGTTCGCGTGACCGCGCCCAACGCGTTCACGGGCGCCCGCCTCGACCGCGCGGGCGACGCCCGCCGCCGCGACCCCGCGTGGGTCGCGGCCCAGCGCGCGCATCCGGCCGCGCGCGCAGTGCTCGCGGGGGACGCGGGCGTCGTGATGGACGGCGACCGGCTCGCGTTCCTGCCGCTCGCGGAGGCGCTGGCCGCGGCGCACGACGGTGCGGGCGGCGCAGGCGGCGCGGCCCCGGCGTCCGCCGACCGCGTGGACTCGTCGCCGGCGCGCGAGCCGTTCCTGCTCGGCCTCGACGAGGCCGGCCCGCTGTTCGCGGTCGACGTCGACGCGCCGCCGCCCGGGGGCGAGCGCCCCGCGCCGTTGATCGCCGCCGGCCTGCCGCGTGGGAGCGGCGCCGAGCGGCCCGAGCCCGCCGCGGGCCTGCGGCCGGTCGCGTTGCGGGAGGCCGCCGCCGTGCTCCCGCAGGAGGAGGGCGGGCTGGTCGCGTACGTCGCGGCGCTGCTGAACTGGCATCGCCGCCATGGGTTCTGCTCCGCCTGCGGCGCCCCGTCGCGGCTCGGCGAGGCGGGCCTCGTCCGCACCTGCCCGCGCTGCGGCACGCA
>DATHJG010000462.1:0-2814 GCA_035489875.1 Solirubrobacteraceae bacterium
GCTGATCGCTCCGACGGTGTTCCTGACCGCGGCGCACTGCGGCGAGGACGGCGAGCGGGTCGGCGTGACGTTCGACAAGGACTATGTGGCCGGTGACAAGGTGTACGGCGGCACGTTCGAGGCCGACCCGCTCTACAACAAGTCGCAGAGCGATCCGCACGACATCGCGGTCGTCGTCCTCGCCAAGGCGGTCAGCGGCATCGCGCCGGCGCGGCTCCCGGAGGCCGGCTCGCTCGCGCGCCTGCCGGGCAGCCAGCGCTTCACGTCCGTCGGCTACGGCGCCTACGAGGTGACCAACGGGCCCGGCGGCCACCAGTACCTCTACGACGACGTGCGGATGGTCGCGACCGGGACGCTGAACGCGATCACGCCGTCCTGGCTGCGGATCTCGATGAACCCGGCCACCGGGAACGGCGGCACGTGCTACGGCGACTCGGGCGGGCCGAACTTCCTCGGCACGACGGACATCGTCGCGGCCACCACCATCACCGGCGACGCCGTCTGCCGTGCGACGAACGTCGATTACCGCCTCGACACCGAGTCGGCGCGGACGTTCCTGGCGGACTACGTCGGCCTGCCCTGAATCCCCGATCGCCGCGCCGGGCATGATCCGCTCATGCCCGGCCGGCTGATCGTCGACGGCAACAACGTGATGGGAAGCCACCCGGACGGGTGGTGGAAGGACCGCGCGGGCGCGGCGCGCCGGCTGGTCGAGCGGATCGGCGCGTGGGCGGACGCAACGGGAGCGGACGTCGTCGTCGTGTTCGACGGCCGTCCGCCGTCCGCACGGACGGCGCCGCCGGGCGTCGAGGTCCGCTACGCCGAGCGCGGCGGCGCGAACGCCGCCGACGACGTCATCGCGGCGCTCGTGGCGGACGACGCGGCGCCTGCCGAGCTGCGCGTCGTGACGTCGGACGCGGAGCTCGCCCGCCGCGTGCGCGAGCACGGCGCCGAGGTGATCGGCGCACGCGGGTTCCGCGATCGGCTCGGCGGCTGATCGGTGGCCGCCCGTCTACCATCTTCCGGCATATGCAATGCCCATCGTGTAGTGGCCCCCTCGTCGAGTTCGACCGCAGCGGCGTCCGGGTCGACGCCTGCCGGCAGTGCCGCGGCGTGTGGCTCGATCGGGGCGAGCTCGACCGGATCGTCGAGCGCGAGCGCAGCGTGGTGGCCGGCGTCGACGAGGACGAGCAGGACTTCGTACGCGAGATGACCGGCAACGGGAAGAGCCGCGAGCGTCAGTACGGGCTCGACCCGAAGTCCGCGCAGCACGTCTACGACGACTACCGCCAGCACCGCAAGCAGAAGAAGCGCAAGAGCTTCCTGGACGAGCTGTTCGACTGAGCTACTGCTTGTGGTCCTCGAGGTGGCCGGTGCCCGAGAACCACTTCGTCGCGCCGTCGAGCACGAGCCCGAGCGCGGTCAGCAGCAGCACCCAGGTGAGGACCGACCCCGACCACGTCGCCGCGATCAGGCACAGCGCCGCGAGCACGAACGGGATCCAGATCCGCCTCGTCGCCTTCACCGCGGCCATGCGCGGACCATACCCAGTCCGGCATGATGCGCCGGTGCCCGCCTTCGGCCACACGCTCGCCACCGCCCGCCCCGACCCCGGCGGGCTGGCGATCTTCGCGCTCGGGCAGGCCGGATACGCGCTGCGCGGCGCGGAGTCGCTCGTGCTGATCGACCCGTGGCTCTCGACCGCGCTCGAGGAGGAGGAAGGCATCACGCGCGCCGTCCCTCCCCCGCTGCGGCCGGAGGACGTCGAGGCGGCCGACCTGGTGTGCATCACGCACGAGCACGCCGACCACCTCGACGCGCGCACGCTCGCCGCGATCGCGGCGCAGGTGCCGGGGGCGATCTTCCTCGCCCCCGCGCCGGCCGTCGGGCTCGTCGAGCAGGCGGGCGTGCCGCGGGCGCGGATCCATCCCGCCCACGCGGGCGTCGCGCTCGAGGCCGCCGGCGCGCGCGTCACCGCGACCCAGGCCGCGCACGAGCTGCACCCCGACGCGTTCGGCGGGTACCGCTTCTGGCTCGACGAGCGCGGCGACCACCGCGCGCTGAGCTACCTCGTCGAGCTCGACGGCCATGCCGTCTTCCACGCGGGCGACACGATCTGGTGGCCGGGCATGGAGGACGCCGTGCGCGAGCTGGAGCCCGACGTCGCGATCCTGCCGATCAACGGGCGCGACGCGATGCGCGAGGCGCGGGGCCTCTGGGGCAACCTGACCGCGGACGAGGCGGCGGCGTTCGCCGTCGCCGCGGGCGTGCCGGCCGTCATCCCCTGCCACTACGACGGCGTCGCGGGCAACCTCGGCGACCCGGCGGCGTTCGTCGCGGCGCTGCGCGCCGCGGGGCCGGAGGTTCGGGCGCACATCCTAGGCCCGGGCGACCGGCTTGCGCTGACGGGATGAGGTAGCTGGCGCACGCGCGGACGTGGTGTGGCACGCTCGCGGGCATGCCGTCCGGGTTGCACCACGACAGCGAGGGCGAGGGTCCGCCGCTCGTGCTCCTCGCCGGGATCGGGTCGAGTGGCGCGGCGTGGCGTCCGGTCGTCCCCAGGCTCGCCGCCGAGCGCGAGGTGTGGCGCGTCGACCTGCCGGGCTTCGGCCGCTCGGCGGCGCTGCCCGCCGGCGACCCGTGCGGGATCGAGGCCCTCGCCGCGGCCGCCGAGCTGTTCCTCTCCGAGGCCGGACTCGAGCGCCCGCACGTGGCCGGCAACTCACTCGGCGGCGCGGTGGGACAGGAGCTGGGACGGCGCGGGTCCGTCGGGTCGGTGACCGCGCTGTCGCCCGCGGGCTTCGCCGGCCGGGC
>DATHJG010000463.1:0-2518 GCA_035489875.1 Solirubrobacteraceae bacterium
CACGAACCAGGCGCGGGTGCACGGGATGGCGGGCCGCAAGGGCACGCTCGCGCCCGGCGCCGACGCGGACATCGTGGTCTGGGACCCCGACCTGACGACCACCGCGACACAGGCCAACCGCCACAGCAACGTGGACTACACGCCCTACGAGGGCATGACGTTCACCGGCGGCCCGGCCGCCGTCTACGTGCGCGGCGAGCTCGCGTATCGCGACGGCGAGGTCATCGCCGAGCCCGGCTCGGGCCGCTACGTGCACCGCACGTTCGCGCAGCCGGCCCCCGGTCCGGCCGTCCGCTGATGGCGAGCGTCGACGCCGCGCGCGCGGTCGCCGGGCTGCGCGAGATCGCGCGGCTGACGGGCAACGAGGACGGCGCACAGCGGGTCGCCTGGACCGACACCTGGATCGCCGCCCGCGACTGGCTCGCGAACGAGCTCGCCGGCATCGACGGCGTGACCGTCGAGCGCGACGAGGCCGGCAACACGTGGGCGACCGCGCCGGGCGAGTCCGACCGCTTCGTGATCATCGGCGGGCACCTCGACTCCGTCCCGAACGGCGGCTGGCTGGACGGCACGCTCAACGTCGTCGGCGGGCTGGAGGTGCTGCGCGCGCTCGCGCCCGAGCCGCGCAAGCTCACGTTGAAGCTCGTCGACTGGGCCGACGAGGAGGGCGCGCGCTTCGGCCGCAGCCTGCTCGGCTCCAGCGCGAGCGCCGGCACGCTCGACCCGGACGCGGTGCGCGGGCTGACCGACCGCGACGGCACCGCGCTCCCCGACGCGCTCGCCGCCCACGGCGTGCAGCTCTACGGGATGGGCGACTCCGGCAATCGGCTCGACGGCGCGCTCGCCTACCTCGAGCTGCACATCGAGCAGGGCCCGGTGCTCGAGCAGCTCGACCTCCCGCTCGGCGCGGTCCTCGGCACGTTCGGCGTCCAGCGCCACCTGGTGCGCTTCACCGGCGCTCACGCGCACGCGGGCGCGAGCCCGATGCACCTGCGCCGCGACGCGTTCCTCGCCGCCGCCCGCAGCGCGCTCGCCTGGCGCGACGACGCCGCCGCGCGCGACGACGTGCGCGCGACGACCGGGATCGTGCGCGTATCGCCCGGCATCGTGACCGCGTTCAACGGCACCTGCGAGGTGTCGCTCGACCAGCGCGCGCTCGACGCGGAGGTGCTCGCCGACATGCTCGCCACCGCGAAGGCGAACGCCGCGCGGATCGCCTCCGAGGAGGGCTGTAGCGTCGAGTGGGAGCAGGTCTGGGAGATCGAGCCGATCCCGTTCCACCCCGAGCTGATCGACCTCGCCGACGCGGCCGTCCAGGAGGTCGCCGGCACGAGCCGGCGGCTGCCGAGCGGCCCGCTGCACGACGCCGCGGAGATGGCGCGCGTGATGCCGACCGTGATGCTCTTCGTCAAGAGCCTGGGCGGCGTGAGCCACACGAAGGAGGAGGACACGCCGGACGCGGACCTCGAGTTGTCGGTCCGCGCGCTCTACGAGCTCACGCGGCGCACGCTCGCGTGGGCGGGAGGGGAGACCGCATGAGCACGATCGCCGAATCGCACCTCGCGAACAAGGACCTCGCGCCGACGGGGCCGGAGCAGCGGACCTGGGGGACCTACAACCTCGCGGCGCTGTGGATCGGCCTGTCGATCGTGATCACGACGTACACACTGGCCTCCGGGCTGATCGCCGCGGGCATGTCGTGGTGGCAAGGGCTCGTGACGGTCGCGCTCGGCAACCTCATCGTGCTCGTCCCGATCCTGCTCAACTCGCACCCGGGGACCAAGTACGGCATCCCGTTCCCGGTGCTCGTGCGGTCGAGCTTCGGCATCCGCGGCGCCAACGTCGCCGCGATGGCCCGCGCGCTCGTCGCCTGCGGCTGGTTCGGCATCCAGACGTGGATCGGCGCGCTCGCGCTCGACACGCTGATGACGACGCTCACCTCCGGATGGGCCGACGTCGGCGGCCACAAGGCGATCGCGTTCGGCGTGTTCTGGGTCGTCCAGGTCGCGATCATCCTGCGCGGGATCGAGGGGATCAAGTTCCTCGAGAGCTACGCCGCGCCGCTGCTGATCGGCGGGAGCGTCGGGCTGCTGATCTGGGGCTTCGGGGCGGCCGGCAACGTGTTCTCCGCCTCGTCGCAGCTCGTCGCCGACGACCAGAGCTTCTGGTCGCTGTTCGGTCCGGGTCTCGCCGCGAACATCGGGTACTGGATCACGCTCTCGATGAACATCCCGGACTTCACCCGGTACGCCAAGGACCAGCGCTCGCAGCTGATCGGGCAGAGCATCGCGATGCCGCTGACGATGACCGGCTTCTCGTTCATCGGCATCGCGGTGACGTGCGCGACGGTGATCGAGTACGGCGAGCCGATCTGGGACCCGGTGACGCTCGTCGCCCGCCTGCTGGCCGACCTGCCGATCCTGCTGGTGGTGGCGATGGTGATCGTGGTGATCGCGCAGGTCTCGACGAACATGGCGGCCAACGTCGTCTCGCCGGCCAACGACTTCTCCAGCCTCGC
>DATHJG010000464.1:0-6333 GCA_035489875.1 Solirubrobacteraceae bacterium
CCGGGTTCTCGGTCGAGGTCCGCGATCCCGACCTGTGCGAACGGTTCACCGCACGGATGTTCGGTCACGTCACCGTCGCGCCGTCGCCGCCGTGGCTCAAGGCGCGGCTGATGGCGGCCGGCCAGCGGCCGATCAACAACGTCGTCGACATCACGAACTACGCGATGCTGCTCACCGGGCAGCCGATGCACGCGTTCGACGCGGGCCTCGTCGCCGGCGGGACGCTCGTGGTCCGGCGCGCCCGCGACGGCGAGACGATGACGACGCTGGACGACGTCGAGCGCACGCTCGACGGCGAGATGGTCGTGATCGACGACGCCGGGGGCCCGACGTCGATCGCCGGCGTCATGGGCGGCGCGCGCTCGGAGGTCCACGGCGGCACGACGCGCGTGCTGATGGAGGCGGCGACCTGGAACGGGCCGAACATCCAGCGCACGTCGACGCGGCTGGCGCTGCGGACGGAGGCGTCCGGGCGGTTCGAGAAGCAGCTCCAGCCCGAGCAGGCGCTGGACGGCCAGGCGGTCGCCGCGAAGCTGATGATCGAGCTGTGCGGGGCGCGTCCGGCCGGCGGGACGATCGACGTCGGCGGTCCGGGGCCCGAGCCGGCGACGCTGCGGCTGCGCGACGCGCGCACCGCGCGGCTGCTCGGCACGCCGGTGCCGCGCCCGGACGCCGCCCGGATCCTGGACGCGCTCGGCTTCGGCGTGGACGAGGCCGACGATGGGCTGGACGTCACCGTCCCGTCCTGGCGGCGCGACGACGTCACGCGCGAAGCCGACCTGATCGAGGAGGTGGCCAGGTTGTGGGGACTCGACCGGCTGCCGGCGACGCTCCCGTCGCGCCGCGGCGCGGTGGGACGCCTCGCGCCGGAGCAGCGCATCCGCCGCCGCGCCGAGGACGCGCTGGTCGGCGCCGGCCTCTTCGAGGCGGTCGGCTGGAGCTTCACGGCGCCGGACGTCGCGCGCCGGCTGGGTCTGCCGGACGACCCCGTCGTGCTCGACAACCCGATGTCCGAGGACCAGTCGGTGATGCGCTCGACGCTGCTCGGCTCGCTGCTGGACTCGTTGCGGCGCAACCGCTCGCGCGGGTTCGAGGACGTGCGGCTGTTCGAGTACGGCGCGGTGTACCTGGGACGCGCCGGCGACGAGGCGACCGTGCCGACCGGCAACCCGTGGTATCCGGTGCCCGACCCCGAGCTGCCGGTCGAGCGGACGCACCTCGGCGCGCTCATGACCGGCCGGATCCGCCCGCCGAGCTGGGGCGACGCCGAGCCGCCGCGCGCGGACTTCTACGCCGCCAAGGCGGTGCTGGAGGCGCTCATGCGCGCGCTGCGGATCGAGTGGCGCGTCGAGGCGACGGCCGACGAGCCGTTCCTGCACCCGCGCCGCGGCGCGACGGTGTACGCCGGCGAGAGCCGGGCGGGCTGGCTCGGCGAGCTGCACCCCTCGGTCGCGGCCCGGTGGGACCTCGACGGCGCGGCCGGCTTCGAGCTCGACTTCGGCGCGCTCGCCGCAGCCGCGGAGACCGTGCCGCGCTACGAGGACCTGACCTCGTTCCCCGCCGTCCGCCAGGACCTCGCGGTCGTGGTCGCCGACGGCGTACCGGCCGCCCGCGTGCTCGACGTCATCCGCGGCGCCGGCGGCGCGCTGCTGCGCGACGCCGAGGTGTTCGACGTCTACCGCGGCGCGCAGGTCGGCGAGGGCCGCGCCTCGCTCGCCGTCCGGCTGGAGTTCCGCGCGTCCGACCGCACGCTCACCGACGAGGACGTCGCCCAGCGGCGCGAGAAGATCGTCGCCGCGCTGCGCGACGAGGTCGGGGGCGAGCTGCGTGGCTAGGGTCAGCGTGCTCGGCGCCAGCGGGTATGCGGGCGCGATCGCCGCGATGCTCGTGCACCGCCATCCGTTCTTCGAGCTCGCGCACGTCACGGCGCGCTCGGAGGCCGGCGCGCGCCTCGACGACGTCCACCCGCGCACGCGCGTGCCGCTCGAGCTGGAGTCGTGGGACCCGGACGCGCAGTCCGACGTCGACGCCGCGCTCGTCTGCTGGCCGCACCGCGTCGCCGCCCCGGCCGTCGCCGCGCTGCGCGAGCGCGGCGTGCGGGTCGTCGACCTCTCCGCGGACTTCCGGCTGCGCGACCGAGGCATCTACGAGGACTGGTACGGCCCGCACGGCGCGCCCGCGCTGTTCGGCCAGGGCGTCTACGGGCTGCCCGAGCTGCACCGCGACGCGATCGCGGGCGCGGACCTCGTCGCCAACCCCGGCTGCTACCCCACCGCAGCGCTGCTCGCGCTCGCCCCGCTCGCCCGCGCCGGGCTGATCGGCGACGTGGTGATCGACGCGAAGTCGGGCGTCTCGGGCGCGGGAAGGGAGCCGACCAGCGCCACGCACTTCATCTCCGCCGACGAGAACATGACGCCGTACAAGGTCGACCGGCACCGCCACACGCCGGAGATCGAGCAGGAGCTCGCCGGCCTGGGCGCGCCCGTGACGATCACGTTCACGCCGCACCTCGTCCCGCTCGCCCAGGGCGAGCTGGTGTCCTGCTACGTGACACCGGCGCGCGGGGCCGGACCCGACGAGGTCGCCCAGCTCTACGACGACGCGTACGCGCGCGAGCCGTGGGTCGAGCTGCGCAACGGGCCGCCCGGCGTGCTCGAGGTGCGCGACACCAACTACTGCCGGATCTCGGTCCACGCCGATCCGCGTACCGGCCGCATCCTCGCGTTCGCGTCGATCGACAACCTGTGGAAGGGCGCCGCGTCGCAGGCGCTGCAGAACCTGGCGCTGATGTTCGGCCGCGACGAGCGCGAGGGGCTGGCGTGAGCCGGGGCGGCGCGTTCGGGCGCGAGAGGCTCGCATGAGCGCCGTCGCCGCGTTCTCGTCGCGCTGGGTCGAGCCGCCCGCGAGCGTCACCGACCTGCCGGAGGGCGGGCTGGCCGCGGGCTTCCGCGCCGCCGGCGTCCCCGCCGGGATCAAGCCGTCCGGCGACCCGGACCTCGCGCTGCTCGTCTCGTCCGAGCCGGACACCGCGAGCGCCGCGCGCTTCACCCGCTCCGGCGTGCTCGCCGCGCCGGTCCTCCTGTGCCAGTCGCGCTGCCGCCTGGACGCGCTGCGCGCCGTCGTCGTGAACTCCGGCAACGCGAACGCCGCGACCGGGAACCGCGGGCTGGAGGACGCGGCCCGCATGCAGGGCGCCGCCGCGATGGCCGCGGGCGTGCACGAGGAGCACGTCGCGGTCGCCTCCACCGGCGTGATCGGCGTGCCAATGGCGATGGACGGCGTCCCGAAGGCGATCCTCGCCGCGCGCAGCGAGCTCGCGCCGGACGGCGACGCCGCGTTCTGGCGCGCGATCGCGACCACCGACGCGTTCGAGAAGCGGCTGGCGCTCGACGTCGCGCTCCCGTCCGGCACGGTCCGCGTCAGCGCGCAGGCGAAGGGCGCCGGAATGATCCAGCCGGGCTTCGCGACGATGCTCTGCTTCGTGCAGACCGACGCGGCGCTGGAGCCGGAGACGGCCGACCTGCTGCTCGGCGTCTGCGTCAAGCGCTCGTTCGACCGCATCTCGGTCGACGGCCAGCTCTCCACCAACGACACCGCGATCCTGATGGCGTCGGGCGCGAGCGGCGTCGTCGTCGTGCCGGAGTCCGAGGACGAGCTGCGGTTCGGCGAGGCGCTCGACTACGCGCTGCGCCGGCTGGCGGTGCTGATCGTGCGCGACGGCGAGGGCGCGGCGCGGATCGGGCGCGTGCACGTGCATGGTGGGGAGGACGCGATCGTCGAGCGCACCGCGCGCGCGGTCGCCAACTCGCCGCTGGTCAAGGCGGCGCTCCACGGCGGCGACCCCAACTGGGGCCGGATCGCGCAGGCCGTCGGCGCCGCGCTGCCCGGCACGGCGCCGCTGCCGTACGACATCTGGATCGAGGGCGTGCAGGTCTGCGCCGGGGGCGTCGCGGTCCCGCACGACGCGGACGCGCTCGCCCGCGCGGTCGGGCGCGAGGAGGTCGAGTACGTCGTCGGGCTGCCCGGCGAGGGCGCCGAGACCGAGGTGTTCTTCTCCGACCTCTCGCACGAGTACGTCCGGATCAACGCGGAGTACACGACATGAGAGACATTGGAACCCTCCTCGAGGCGCTCCCGTACATCCGGGAGTTCCACGGCAAGACCGTCGTGATCAAGTACGGCGGCGCGGCGATGGAGGACCCGGAGCTGCGCGAGGAGTTCGCGCGCGACGTCGTGCTCCTCAAGTACGTCGGGATGAACCCGATCGTCGTCCACGGCGGCGGGCCGGAGATCACGCGCTACATGGAGCGGCTGGACCTGCCGGTCGAGTTCGTCGGCGGCCTGCGGGTGTCGGACAGCGCCACCGTCGAGATCGCCAAGATGGTGCTCGTCGGCAAGGTCAACAAGGACATCGTCCTGCGGTTGGGCCGGCACGGGCAGCCGGCGGTCGGGCTGTGCGGCGACGATGGGCTGCTGTTCCGCGTCGCCACGATGGAGGGGCCCGCCGGCGAGGACATCGGGCTCGTCGGGCGGATCGACAAGGTCGACGCCGGCGTGATCCGGCACGTGGCAGCCGACTACATCCCGGTGATCGCGTCGGTCGGCGCCGATCGCGACGGCCGCTCCCACAACGTCAACGCCGACGAGGCGGCCGGCGCGGTCGCGCGCGCGCTCGGCGCCTACAAGGTGATCTTCCTCACCGACGTCCCGGGCTGGCTGGCCGACCCGAGCGACCTCGATTCGGTGATCTCCGAGACGACCGCGGACGAGGTCGAGGCGGCGCTGCCCGGCCTCGCGGGCGGCATGCGGCCGAAGCTCGAGGCATGCTTGACCGCGATCCACGGCGGCGTCGGCTACGCGCACATCATCGACGGCCGCCTGCCGCATTCGCTCCTGCTGGAGCTGTTCACCGACGCCGGCATCGGCACGAAGGTGCGGCCCGCCCGGTGAGCGACGCGCTGATGAACAACTACGCGCGCTTCCCCGTCGAGTGCGTGCGGGGCGAGGGCGCGACGCTGTGGGACGCCGACGGCAACGAGTACCTCGACTTCCTCGCCGGCATCTCGGTCTGCAACGTGGGGCACTGCCACCCGCTCGTGGTGGCGGCGATCGTGCGCCAGAGCCAGATCCTGATCCACGTCTCCAACCTGTTCTTCAACCGCCCGATGGTGGCGCTGGCGGAGCGGCTCTCGGCGGCCTCGCTCGGCGGCCGCGTCTACTTCGCCAACTCGGGCGCCGAGGCCAACGAGGCGGCGATCAAGCTCGCCCGCAAGGCCCGCCCGCGCGGGGAGATCGTCGTCGTGCACGGCGGCTTCCACGGCCGCACCTACGGCGCGCTCTCCGCCACGCCGCAGGAGTCCAAGCAGGCGCCGTTCGCGCCGCTCGTCCCCGGCTTCGTGCCGGTCGCGCCGGACGCCGAGGCGCTGGTCGCCGCCGTGCACGACGGCACCGCGGCGGTCCTGCTCGAGCCGATCCAGGGCGAGACCGGCGTCAACGTCCTGCCGGAGGAGCTCCTGCAGGCGGCGCGTGCGGCGTGCGACCGGACGGGCGCGGCGCTGATCTTCGACGAGATCCAGACCGGCATGGGGCGGACCGGCACGCTGTGGGCGTACCAGCAGACGAGCGTGGTCCCCGACGCGATCACGGTTGCGAAGGCGCTCGCCGGAGGGCTCCCGGCCGGCGCGCTCATCACGGGCGAGGCGCTCGCCGACGTGCTCGCGCCCGGCGACCACGGCTCCACGTTCGCCGGCGGTCCGGTGATCGCCCAGGCCGCGCACGCGGCGCTCGACGTGCTCGACGACGCGACGCTGCTCCAGCGCGTGCGGGAGCTCGGCACGCGGCTGCAGGAGGCCCTGCGAGAGCTCCCCGGCGTGCTCTCCGTGCGCGGCCGCGGACTCATGGTCGCGGCCGACATCGACCGCTCGGCGCCCGACGTCGTACGCCGCGCGCTGCTGGAGCAGCGCCTCGTCGTCAACGCGACCGGCCCGCAGACGCTCCGCTTCCTCCCGCCGCTGGTGATCGAGGAGCGCGACGTCGACGACGCCGTGGCACGGCTCGCCCCGCTGCTGTCCGGCTAGCGGCTAGCGCGAACGGCACGACCCGCCGAGTGTCGTGAATGTCTCGCATCACGAGACGTTCACGACACTCGGCCGGGTGGCGTAAGCGGCACCCCGGCTCCCTCCCCCTCAATGCCGCTGTTGACGTTCGCCGGTGTCGCCAAAACGCTCCGCGTCCCCGGCCCCTCAACGCCCCAGCCGTTCACGACGGCCAGAATCAGCAGTTCAGATCGGGAGCGAGCAGAGGAACGCGGTGGCGTCGGCCTCGAGCGCGGCG
>DATHJG010000465.1:0-2535 GCA_035489875.1 Solirubrobacteraceae bacterium
CGGGCGACCGATGTTCTTCGGGTTCAACGTGAAGCTCCTCAGCTACTTCCACGACGTCGGCGACAACCGCCGAGACTGCGGCGCGCCGTGGTGACCCGCGGGCGAGCCGCCGTCACCCTGACCGTTACGGCGACGCTCGTCGTGGCCGCCGGCGCCGGCGCATACGCGGTCCTGGACGCACGCCGTACCCCCGGCATCGATTGCGGTCGATTCCGCTTCGACAGCTCCGAATGGAAGCGGGGACGCCAGCATCCGGTGGTCGGCCCGTACGGGCCGAGCGCCCCTGGCAACGACCGCTTCACCCGCAACCAGGTGGCTGCGCACGGTCTGGTCAAGTGCGGGCTGCTCGAAGGCAAGACCAAGCGCGACGTGAACACGCTGCTCGGGCGCTGGGACGGCGAAGCCTACGACGAGCAGTATTGGAGCTATGCGGTCGGACGAGGCCACGACCTCCTGGGCGCAAGCTCCCACACGGAGCAGTCGCTCTACATGGAGTTCGATGAGCGCGGCGCGGTCCGAGATGCCCGGATCGTCAGTCGGCGGATGTAAACGATGGGCTCTACGCCGCGCCTACCTGCGTCGCACCGAGGTGTGATTGCTAGAGCCGCTGCTTGAAACCCTGCGCGGTCGGCTGAAGCCCGCAGCTTTCGTAGAAGCGATGGTTCGCCGGCGTATCGTCGGCGAGCAGCTGGACCTTGTAGCACGCTGCGCTCCGCGCCCGCTCGACGGCGGCCCGCAGCAAGCCGGCGCCGGTGCCCCGTCGGCGGTGATCGGCGTGCACGACCACGTTCTCGACGAGCATGTACGGTCGCGCGCTCCGGGTGAGGTTCTCGAGCACGATGCAGTCGGCGGTGCCGATGACGCGGCCGTCCTCGACCGCGACGAGCACACAGCGCCCCGGCTGCTCGCGCATCCGCCGCCACGTCCGCGCAGTCTCGGCCGCGCTCAGGCGAGGGTCGTCGGGGTTCAGCTCCGCGAGCAGCTCCAGCACGTCGCGAAGCTCCTCGGGCCGCGCGGCGCGCACCACTGCGGTCATCGGCGCACCATAGCCTCGCGACGTCGCACCTCGGAGCGACCTACGCTCGCGGACCAGCGCGGACGTCGCTGCGCTCAGCGTCGGGCCCGAGCGGCTCGACGGATCGACCGCTTGTAGCCCTCGGGCATCTCCACCGCCGCGAGCGACGCGACCTCGAACCACTGCGCGTCGCTGGCCGAGCTCGAGGGGTCCGCCGGGGAGCTCCCACTCGGCCCGCTCGTTGCGCAGCAGCGGCACGCGTCCGTCCACCTCGACCACCGCCTTGACCGACACCGGAAACGTCATCGGACGACGCTAGTCGAGCGGTCGGCGCGGGTCGGTGTCCTCGACGATGTCCGCCTCGGGATCGCCGGACTTCTCGACCACGAGGTAGCGGTCGTTTCGCTCGACGATCTTCTCCGCGTCGAGGATCTCGTGGCCCGCGAGGATGGCGAACCGCCGCGGATGCTCTCGGATGCTCTCGTATTCCCGCCGCGTGAGCTGGATGAGCTCGTTGCAGCGCAGGCGGCCGCACTCGCAGATGAACGTCAGCAGGCCGGCCGGGTCCTGGCCGACCTCCATTCCCTCGTTGACCTTGCGGAAGGTCGCCTCGTTCATCGCGACCCGCTGCCTGCTCTGACGGTCCATGTAACGGCTCACACTAATGCTGCCGGCGCCGGCGCGCCAATGGCGGCTACAGCGGCGCGTTCGCGAGCGAGCGCCACAGGTAGAGGCAGGCGCGCGTGCGGTAGGGCCGCCACGGCTCGGCGAGCTCGGTGAGGGCGGCCCGGTCGGGCGGGGACGCGAGGCCGTAGGCGCGCATGACCGCGTTGACGATGCCCCGATCGCCGGTCGCCAGCACGTCGGGCCGGTGCAGCGTGAACATGAGGAACATGTGCGCGGTCCACTCGCCGATGCCCTTGACCGCGACCAGTGCGCGCATCACCTCGCCGTCGTCGAGCTGCGTCAGCCGGTCGAGCTCGAGCTCGCCGTCGAGCATGTGCTCGGCGAGCGAGCGCAGCGAGGCGACCTTGGCGTGCGAGAGCCCGGCCGCCGCCCGCAGCTCGTCGGGGTCGTCGGCGAGCAGCTCGGCGGGCGTGGGCGTCCGCCCGCCGAAGCGCGCGGTCAGGCGCCCGTAGATCGCCTGGGCGGCCTTGACCGACAGCTGCTGTCCGGTGATCGCGCGCAGCAGCGCGCCGTAGACGTCCTCCGGGCGCCCGCGCGAGTCGTGCTCGAGCGGGAGCGGCCCGCCCTGCTCCGCGATCAGCCGGGCGAGCACCGGGTCGTGCGACAGGTGGGCGTCGGCGGCTTCCATGGGAGGCCGCCGGACCCTACCGACGGGGCTCAGCAAAGCGAGATCGCGAGCTGCTCCAGGACGTCCATCTGCTCCTGCATGCCGGCTTCCATCCCGGAGTTCATGATCGTGTCGCGGAGCTCCTTGCTCGTGGTCTGCACCAGCAGCGTCAGCGTCGTGCGGCCGTCCACTTCGGTGAAGGTGACGATGTTCAAAGGCACGTCCG
>DATHJG010000466.1:0-3202 GCA_035489875.1 Solirubrobacteraceae bacterium
GGAAAGACCTCGCGTCTCTCGTGGTTCAAGGTGTGGGAGCCGGACGGCACGTCCACGGTCGAGGGACCGCTCAACTCGCCCTCCGGCTGGACGGTGTACGTCTATCCGCTGAGCCTCGACGTCACCGCGGACGGCCAGCACATGGTCTATGGCTTCTCGAACAGCAGCTCGTGCTGCCCGATGACGTTCGCGCAGGGCACCTACGTCCGGCCGGTCACCAATAGCGTGCTCGACCCGATCGTCACCTCCGGCCAGGAGGAGCCGACGCTGTTCGGCAGCCGGATGGTCGCGCACGCGGGCGCGACCATCTACGTGCAGGCCGCGTCGGCCGGCCCGTACGGGACGGACTTCGCGCCGTGGCTCGACGTCTCGGGGACCGGACTCGAACTGCGACGTACGGACGTCGCGGCGAACGGCCAGCTGGCCGCGTTCGAGCTCGAGCAGTGGAGCGGCGGCTCACAGACCATCGGCAGGATCGCCGTGCTGGCGACCCAGGGCGTCGATCAGCTGCCCACGTTCGCCGTCGACTGCTTCCTGCCGGCGAGCGGGGTCGCCACGGACGCCTCGCTGTCGCCGGACGCGACGCGCATCGCGTGGACGGACGAGCAGGGACTCAAGGTGGCCGGCACGCCGACGACCGACGCGGACCCGTGCGCGCTCACCTCGCCGCCGGTCGTGATCTCGCCGACCGCGTCGCAGGGGGCGATCGGCGGAGCGAGCATGGCCGCGTTCCTGCCCAAGTCCCCGCCCATACAGCCGCCGGCCGCAGGCCCGCCACCGGCGGCCGGCCCGCCGTCGACCGGCGGCGCGGCGCCGCAGGCGACCGTGCCGGCAAGGGTGACGACGAAGGCGCTCGCCGGCGGGAAGGGCGTGCCGATCAAGGTCAAGGTCGCCCGCGCGGGCAAGGTCCGGATCTCCGGCACCGTGCCGGCGAGGATCCTGAGCCGAAGGGGCAGGCCCGTCGTCGTCGCCACCGGATCGGCGACCGCGAAGCGCGCCGGGACGGTGACCGTGCGGGTGCGGCTGACCGTCGCCGCGCGCAAGCAGCGCAACCGCTTGATCGGCGCGCGCATGACGCTGCGCGTGACCCAGGGCGACCTCAGCGCCACCCGGCGCGTCACGCTGCGATGACCGCCGCGTCATCGGGCCGGGCGACGGCCACGCGGATACTGCGAGATCTCCGGGTACGACACCTCGTCGCGGCGGCCTTGGGGTTGGCGCTCGTCGCGGGCGGCGATGCGGCGGTGCATGACGCGAGCGCGGCCAAGAAGCGGAAGCCCGCTGCGGCTGTATGCCCCGCGGGCACCACGCCGATCGTCGCGAAGCGCGGGCGCAAGCCCGTGCTCGCGCGGGTCGCGCGGCTTGCCGCGGTCAACGTCGTCGACTCGCGCGCGATGACCGACGCGGCGGCGATCGCGGCCGGCCTGCCCACCTCGTTCACGCACGTGATCGCGCTCGCCGCGCGCGCGAGGACGAAGGCGCTCAAGGTCCGCGTCGACGGCGAGCTGCGCGAGCGCGGCCGCACCGGCCGCTACGCCTACGTGCACGACCGCAGGCCCGACGTCGCCGCCGGCATCTGGGTCATCGACCCGTGTTCATGCTCGACGCCATCCACCAGCAGCTCAACGACGCCGACGACGCTCCCGCCCGCGAGCAGTCCTACTTCGCCGGCGCCAGGCTCGACGACGGCCAGCTGCACGCGGCCGCCGAGGATCGCCGGGAGCGCGCGCAGCAGCGCGTCCGCCACGCCGACGCGGTCGCCAGCAACGTCGGGCTCGGCCACGACATCCGCGCAGGGCTGATCGACCCGAGCAAGAACCAGCTGCGCGCGCTCACGGCGATCGTTTGCCACCTGCTCGCCGCCCAGCACCGCGACGTGATCGCCTCCGGTGCCGGCTGGACCGACCCCGACCGCCAACAGCCGGTCGGCGACACCGGCCGCCACGAGCCCAGACAGATCGACGCGATCATCGACGCCGAACTGCAGCGCGCCCTCGAAGACCCCGACCCGCTGTGCGGCATCGCCCAGCTCGTCGCCCGCTTCGCCGCCGCCTTCGTGCTCGACCCCGCCGGCGTCACTCGAACCAAGGCGCTGGGCAGCGAGCGCGTGGCCCGCAGGCTGCACGACGCGCTGCCCGGCGGCGAGAGCCCGCTGTTAGCGTCAGCCCGGCCGCTCAGGCGCCACGGCCACCGGCTCAGGCGCCGACAGAGGAGCGATCGGAGACCATGCGGATCGCCGCCTACAGCGTCGAGAACATGTTCCGGCGGCGGGTCGCCGCTCAACCAGCACACATGGGCCGAGGGGCGCCCGACCTCGCCGGTTCGAGTGCGCGAACCGACCCAGCATCACCGGAGCCACATGCCCTCGTCAAGGCGCGGGCCAGGGCCGAGCGACACGGAACGGTCCGCTGCGGGACCATGTCTCCTCCAGACCGTAGCCAATGGAGACGTACGTGAGCGACCTGAACCGAATCGGACTGACCGGCCTCGCCGTGATGGGGGCCAACCTCGCCCGCAACATCGCGCGCAACGGCTACTCGATCGCCGTGCACAACCGCACCCCGGCCAAGACCCGCGACTTCGTCGCCGAGTTCGGCGGCGAGGGCGCGATCACCGGCACCGAGACGATCGAGGAGTTCGTCGGCGCGCTCGCGCCGCCGCGCACGATCATCATCATGGTCAAGGCCGGCGCGCCGGTCGACGCGGTGATCGACGAGCTTGCCCCGCATCTCGACGCGGGCGACATCGTGATCGACGCCGGCAACTCGCACTTCCTCGACACGAAGCGCCGCGCCCAGGCGTGCGCGGCGCGCGGCCTGCGCTTCCTCGGCACCGGCGTGTCCGGCGGCGAGGAGGGCGCGCTCAACGGGCCGAGCATCATGCCCGGTGGCGACCGCGACGCGTGGGCGGAGGTCGAGGAGATTTTCACGGCGATCGCGGTCGACGTCGACGGCATCCCGTGCTGCGTCCACGTCGGCCCGGACGGCGCGGGCCACTACGTGAAGATGGTCCACAACGGCATCGAGTACGCCGACATGCAGCTGATCGCGGAGTCCTACGACCTGCTGCGCAACGGCGCCGGCCTATCGGTCCCGGAGATCGCCTCGACGTTTGAGGACTGGAACCGCGGCGACCTCGAGTCGTTCCTGATCGAGATCACCGCGACCGTGCTCGCGCGCGTCGACGAGGCGACCGGCGAGCC
>DATHJG010000467.1:0-2413 GCA_035489875.1 Solirubrobacteraceae bacterium
AAGGTCCGTGACAAGGACTACCTCGACGTGGAGGGCGAGGACGTCGAGGGCGTCGACTTCTCGGGCTTGAAGCTGCGTGGGTTCTCCGGGATCGGGTCGCGGTTCACCAGGTGCTCGCTCGAGAAGGTGAAGATCGGCGATGCCGCGTTCGGAGCGGGTGGGGAGCAGTCGCTCTACGTGGACTGCTCGTTCGACGGGGCGCGGATCGAGGCCGCGACCCCTGGGAACGCGCGGTTCGAGTGCTGCTCGTTCCGCGACGTGAAGTTGAAGAACTGGTTCTGCTGGGAGCTCGAGTTCGTGGACTGCGTGTTCACCGGGCGCGGCGACAAGCTCTTGTTCAACGGCGTCCCGGACGAGCGGCGCCACAAGGCGATCGGCCGCTCGGTCAACGAGTACCGAGGCAACGATTTCAGCGGGATGGACCTGCGCGACTGCGCCTTCCGCCGCGGGATCGACCTCGATGCGCAGACGCTCCCGTCCGGGGCCGGGCACCTGGTGTTGCGGGACGCGCGAGCGGCCGTCGTTGCAGCTCGGCGCGAGGTCAGCGGGTGGGAGGACGACGAGCGCCGTGTCGGCGCGCTGCAACTCCTCGAGATCTGGATGGAGGACGTCACGAACGGTCAGGACCAGCTGTACCTGCGGTCCGACGACTACGCGCGTATCTACGACAAGGGGATGCTCGACGACCTCGTAGGCCTGCTCGCGGCCGGCGACGCTCGCCGCTGAGCGGCCCACTGGACACCTCATGTCCGTTGGTGGAGAATCCGCCGCGGTCGTGAGCCCCGAGCAGATCGCCTCTGCGGGGTGGCAGGGACGCCCCTTCCCCCTCTTGTTGCCGCCGCTTCCGCGGCGTCGCCTGCTCGGGCGCGCGGCGATGGTGGCGGTGGTGCTCGTGGACGCGGTGCTCACGGTGCAGCTCTCCAAGGGAAGCGACTGGGAGCCGCTGGCGCTGCTGGGGCTGCTCGCGGTGGCTGCGGCGATCAGCGAGCTCGGCACGATCGCGGTGAGCGAGCTGCGGGTGTCCTCGAGCATCCTCGCCGTCGTGCTCGCGATGGTCCTGCTCGGGCCGGCACCCGCCGTCGCGATCGCAACGGTCACGGTCGGGATCGAGTCGGTCGTGCGGGGCGTGCGGGGCAGCCTGTTGCTGCTGAACTTCGTCAACTACGCGACGTTGCCGCTGCTCGGCGGGTGGCTGGTCGAGCGGCTGATCGGAGCCGACCCCGCCGCCGCGGGAGAGCTCGAGCTCGTCGTCGTGGTGCTCTCGACCGCGCTCGTCGTCTCGCTGCTCTCGTTCCTGGTGGCGACGCTGCGCTGGGCGCCGCTGTCGCCGCGCGCCTTGGGGGCGCTCCTGCGCGACGTCTTCCTCCCGATCGAGCCGTACTTCCTCGTCGGCGCCGCGCTCGCCGCCGCGGCGGCGCATGCGTACCGGACGGTGGACCTCGCGGCGATGACGGCGGTCCTGGCCCTGCTGCTCGCGTCCGAGCTGCTGCTGCGGGGCGTGGCCGTCGGGCACGCGCGCGCCGCGTCCATCCGCGAGCTCACAGCCCAGCGGTCGCGCTTGCTCGGCGAGGCGCTCACTGCCGAGGAGCGCGAGCGCCAGCGGCTGGCCGCTTATCTGCACGACGAACCGCTGCAGCTGCTTCTCGCCGCGCGGCAGGACCTGCACGACGCCGCGCTCGGTGATGCTGCTGCGCTTCGGAACGCCGAGGAGCGGCTGGGCGCCGCGATCGGCGACCTGCGCCGGACGCTCGCCCACGTGCATCCGCTGCCGCTCGAGCAGATCGGGCTCGGCCCGGCGCTGCAGGCCGTGACGCGGCAGCTCTGCCACGGCCGGCTCGAGCATCACGTGAGCGTCGATCCCGAACTGCGCGCGCGGGACGAGGGGCTCGTCTACTCGGTCGCGCGCGAGCTGATCGGCAACGCCGTCAAGCACTCGGGCGCCGGCCGGCTCGATGTGGCGCTACGTGCGGTCGAGGGCGGGGTGTGCCTCGAGGTGTCCGACGACGGCGTGGGGTTCGATCCCGGCGAGCCGGCGGCCACGGGACACGTCGGATTGGCGCTCGCCGCCCTCCGCGTCCGCGTGGCCGGGGGAGAGCTGGCCGTCGACTCAGGCGCGGGCGTAGGGTCGCGCGTGCGCGCGACCCTGCCGCTCGACTGACGTCACGACCGTGTCGTCAGCGGGCCGGACATCCCACACGGCTGCCGCCCTCCTGCGGGATCAGCGCCGCCGTGGGCGCCCGGGAGCCGGCAACCCCGTGAGCGGCCCTCGGCGAGCTTCGAGAACGCCTCGTAGCGGCGCTTGTCGCGCGCCGCCTGACGGGCCTCCTCGGAGTCCGCTTCGGCCCGCTCCAAGCGCTGCTCGGCCTCGCGCAGGCGGTCGGCGACCGTGCGCGAGTCGAGCTGGTCGATCGGG
>DATHJG010000468.1:0-10638 GCA_035489875.1 Solirubrobacteraceae bacterium
ACTGAGCCTGGATCCACGATGATCGGCGGACCCAGGCTTCGCCCCGCTCGACGTAGACTCAGCCACGTGCCCTCTGTCGCGACCACCGTCCGCGGGCTCGCGCCCGAGCTGCGCATGGCCGGCGTCGCAGCCGGCGCGCTCGCGTTCACGCTCGTCCTGCCGTGGTACGAGAAGTCGTACTTCGCCACGACGGGCGCGCGGCCGGTCGCCGTGTCGGACAACCTCAGCGCGTTGCAGGTGTTCTCGTTCGTCGAGGCGGCCGTGCTGCTGGTCGCCGCCGGCGTGCTCTACCTGATCTGGGCACGCGCGCAGCGCAAGGCGTTCCACCTGCCCGGCGGCGACGGGACGGTCATCATGGTCGCCGGCGGCTGGGCGGTGCTGCTGCTCGTCTGGCGGCTGTTCGACAAACCGGACGTGTCCGATCCCGGCGCGACGGTCGGCATCCAGTGGGGCATGTTCGCGGCGCTGCTCGCCGCGGGCGCGCTGACCGCCGCCGGCGCGCGGGTGCGCGCGGCGCACCGGCCCGAGCCGCCGAACCCGATGGCCGACGACGCGGGGTGGGAGCGGCCGCGGCGCACGGAGCGGCGCACGGCGAACCGCCGCCCGCGCGAGTCGACCGCGGTCACGGAGGCGCTGCGCGACCGCCCGGGCTGGGAGGGCGAGCCGCCCGAGGCGCCCGGACGGGCACGGCGCGCGGAGGCGCCGACCGATCCGCAGGACCCCGACCGCCTGTTCTAGTCGGTCGCGTAGAGCGCGAGCGGCAGCAGCAGCGTGGCGATGAAGATCAGGCCGATGCCGGTCGCGATGACCGGCCGGGAGCGGTAGACGTGGCCGGTCACGCCGACCAGGAACCCGAGCGCCATCAGGGCGATGAACGGCACCGGGGACGGCGAGAAGGCGGCGAGGGTCACGAGCACCGGAAGATAGAATCCCGCTTTCGCCTGCCAGACGAGGCGCACGTACCTCGCGCTCGCCTTCGGCGACGATAGACATGCCTCCCCCTTCCACTGTCGAAGACGTCGACGCCGGCCTCCGCGCGGTCGGCTACCTGCCGGGCGAGTCCACGTCGCTCGTCGCGTTCCTCGCCGCCCGCCTCGGCAAGCCCGTCCTCGTCGAGGGCCCGGCCGGCGTCGGCAAGACCGAGCTGGCCAAGGCGCTCGCGTCCTACCTCGGCCGCACGCTGATCCGGCTGCAGTGCTACGAGGGCCTCGACGAGGCCAAGGCGCTGTACGAGTGGAACTACCGCAAGCAGCTCCTGCGCATCCAGGCCGAGGCGGCCGGCACCGGCTGGGACGCGGTCCAGGACGACATCTTCGGCGAGGAGTTCCTGCTCGCCCGGCCGCTGATGAACGCGATCGCCGCCGAGGAGCCGGTCGTGCTGCTGATCGACGAGATCGACAAGACCGACCAGGAGTTCGAGGCGATGCTGCTCGAGCTGCTGTCGGACTTCCAGATCACGATCCCCGAGCTCGGCCGGATCGAGGCGCGCACGCACCCGGTCGTGCTGCTCACCTCGAACAACTCGCGCGAGCTGACCGAGGCGCTCAAGCGCCGCTGCCTGTACCTGTGGCTCGACTACCCGACTCCCGAGCGGGAGCTGGAGATCGTGCGCATGCACACGCCCGACCTGCCCGAGTCGGTCGCGGCCAAGCTCGTCGAGGTGATCGCCCAGGTGCGCGAGCTCGACCTCAAGAAGCCGCCGTCGATCGCCGAGTCGATCGACTGGGCGCGCGCGCTCCTGCTGCTGGGCGCCGACGACATCACCGAGGACGTGTTCCGCCAGACGATGTCGGTCATCGTCAAGCACCGCACCGACCTCGACGTGGTGGCCGAGCGGGTCGGCGTGCGGCTCGGGCTGGCGCCGCGTCCGGCGTGAGCCTGCCGGCCCGGATCGTCGACTTCGCGGAGGCGCTCCGGGCCGAGGGCCTGGCGCTCGGGACGTCCGAGCTGCTCGACGCGTTCGCCGCGCTCGACGAGGTCCCGTGGACCGACCGCGGGCCGTTCCGCGAGGCGCTCGCCGCGACGCTGGCGAAGTCCCCCGACGACCGGCGCGTGTTCGACCTCGTGTTCGACCGCTTCTTCTTCCGCGCGGTGGAGGAGCAGGCGATCGCGCGCGACGTGCGCGAGCAGGGCGAATCCGACGGCATGACCGGCGGCGAGCAGATCGACCTCGACAACCTGCGCGCGCAGGCGATCCAGGCGATCCGCGACGGCGACGAGAGCGCGATGCGCGACCTCGCCCGGCTCGCGATCGCCGCGTTCGGCCGCCGTGGCGAGGGCTCCGGCGTGCTCGGCGTCGATGTCCAGCGGATCCGCCGCGCGCTCGACCTGCGCAGCGACGGGCAGCCGCGCGAGGACGGGGCCGAGCCGCTCACGCGCGACCAGATCCGGCGCTTCGAGCAGCAGCTGCGGCGGGAGCTCGAGCGCGCGCAGATCGAGCGCACGCAGTCGCTCCCCCCGGCGCGGCCGCTCAACGAGCTCGACCGCGCGCTGCCGTCCGGCCCGCTGCAGGACCTCGCCGCCGTGCACCGCGTCGTGATGCAGCTCAAGCGCCGGCTCGCCACGCAGGGCCACGAGACGCGCGGGCGCCGCACGCACGCCCACGTCGACGTGCGCCGCACGATGCGCGCGTCGCTGCAGACCGGCGGCGTCCCGGTCGTGCTCAAGTTCCGCCCGAAGCGCCCGCGCCGGCCCGAGCTGTACGTGCTGTGCGACGTCTCGACGAGCGTGACCAGCGCCTCGGTGTTCTTCCTCTCCGTGCTGCACGCGCTGCACGACTCGTTCCGCAAGATGCGCTCGTTCGTGTTCGTCGAGCGGATCTCCGAGGTCACCGACGTCTTCGCGCGGGAGCGCAACTTCAAGGCGGTCTCCGAGGCGATCGGACGGGACGCCGGCGTCGCCGACGTGTCCGGCTACACCGACTACGGGCGCGTGTGGCGCGAGTTCCTCTCGCTGGTGGAGGACGACCTGCATCCGCGCGCGACGGTGATCGTGCTCGGCGACGCGCGCACGAACGGGCGCGACCCGCGCGCGGATGTATTCGCCCGCATCGCCGAGCGCGCCGGGCGCACGTTCTGGCTCAACCCCGAGCCGCAGCTCTACTGGAACTACGGCGACTCGGTCGTGCGCGCGTACGCCCCGTTCTGCGAGCTGCACGAGTGCTGGACGACGCGGCAGCTCGAGGACTTCGTCAAGGCGCTGACGCGGCCGCAACACGCGTGAGGCTCGCCCGCCACTCACGTTCGAGCAGCGCGTAGACGACCTCGTCGGTCCACTCGCCCTTGACCTGCTCGTTCTCCACGAAGCACGCCTCGCGCCGCATCCCGACGCGCTCGAGCACGCGCGCCGAGGCCGTGTTGCGCCCGTCCAGCCGGCCGGCGATCCGGTGCAGGCCGAGCTCGTCGAACCCGATCCGCAGCAGCGCGCGGGTCGCCTCGGTCGCGTAGCCTTTGCCCTGGTGCGCGGGATGGAGGATGTAGCCGATCTCGCCCTGGCGGTGCTCCTCGCTGTGCCACATCAGCGTCACGTCGCCCACCACCTCGGCGCTGCCGGGAAGGACCGCGGCGAGGTTGAGCGAGTCGCCCTGCTTGACCAGAGCGTGGCGCTGCTGCTTCTCGGCCAGCACGCCGCGCAGCTCGGCGCGGGTACGCACGTCCCAGTAGAGGTAGCGGACGACGCCGGCGTCGCCGTGGATCGCCTCGAGCGCGTCGAGGTCGCCGGGCATGAACGGGCGCAGGTGGAGCCGGTCGGTGACGAGCGGATAGGCGGGGCGCAGCATCGCGTCGATGCTAGTCAGTAGCCTGTCGAGCAGTGCAATCAGGGGGGCTGGGGAGATCGCCCGGCTGAGATAGGTCCGTTCGCTGGACCTGACCCTTCGAACCTGTGGGGTAATGCCCGCGGAGGGAGCGATGCAGAGCGAGGCCGGCGTCGAGCTGGATGCCGTCGACAAGGGATACGGCGCGGTGCAGGCGCTGCGCGGCGTGTCGCTGCGCGTCGCGCCGGGCGAGATCGTGGCGCTCGTCGGGCCGAGCGGCTGCGGGAAGTCGACGCTGCTGGAGCTCGTGTGCGGCTTGGGCGCGCCGGATTCGGGAACCGTGCGGGCGGGCGCGGCAGCTCTGATGCCGCAGCGCGACGCGCTGCTGCCGTGGCTGACCGCGCTCGACAACGCGGGGCTGGCGCTGCGGGTGGCCGGTGTGGGGCGCGCAGCGGCTCGGGTGCGCGCGCACGAGCACTTCGCGGCGTTCGGGCTCGAGGGCTTCGAGCACGCGCGGCCCGCGGCGCTGTCGGGCGGGATGCGCCAGCGCGTCGCGTTCCTGCGCACGCTGCTGGCCGGCCGGCCCGTGCTCTGCCTCGACGAGCCGTTCGGCGCGCTCGACGCGCTGACGCGGCTGCAGATGCAGCGCTGGCTGGCGGGCGCGCTGGCGCGCGAGCCGCGCACGGTGCTGCTCGTGACGCACGACGTCGAGGAGGCGGTCCTGCTCGCGGACCGCGTCGTCCTGCTCTCCCCGCGCCCCGGCCGGGTCGTGGAGACGCTCGACGTCCTGCTGCCGCGCCCGCGCGAGCGCGACGACGTCGCGGTGGTGGAGCTGCGGGAGCGCGCGCTGCGGGTGCTCGGCGCCGATGACGCGGGCGCGCTCGGCCGTGAGCTTGCGCCGGCGGCGCGCGCGGGCGCACCGGCGCGGGACGAGGCGGCCCCGGGCTCGTGATCGCCGCGCTCGTGCTGATCGCGCTCGTCGGCGGCTGGGAGGCGCTCGTCCGCCTCGGCGGCGTCGACCCGCTGCTGCTGCCCGCGCCCACGCAGGTGCTCGAGGCGCTCTGGGAGGACCGCTCGCTGCTCGCCCCCGACCTGTGGACGACGACCTACGAGGTCGTGCTCGGGCTCGCCGCCGCGACCGCCGCCGGCGCGGCGCTCGGCGTCGCGATGCACCTCTCCCCCGCGCTGCGCCGCGCCCTGCGGCCGCTCGTGATCGGCTCGCAGGCGGTGCCGGTGCCGGTGATCGCGCCGCTCGTGATCCTCGTGCTCGGGTTCGGCCTCGCGCCGAAGGTGCTGCTGGTCGCGCTCGTCTGCTTCTTCCCGATCACGATCAACCTGTACGACGGCCTGCGCGCGGCCGATCCCGACGCCCGCCGGCTGCTGCGCTCGCTGCAGGCGAGCCGCTGGCAGTCGCTGCGGCTGGTCGAGGCGCCCGCCGCCCTGCCGTCCGCGTTCACGGGCCTCAAGGTCGCCGCCGCCGTCGCGGTGATCGGCGCCGTGTTCGCGGAATGGGCCGGCGCCGAGCGCGGCCTCGGACGCGTGCTGATCACCGCCAACGGACAGCTCGCGACCGCCCGCGCGTTCGCCGCCACGCTCCTGCTCTTCCTGCTGGCCATCGCCCTCTACGGCGCCTGCGCGCTGCTCGAGCGGCGGGTGGTCGACTGGATCCCACGCACCGAACCCGGAGGACCATGACCCGACGCCTGCTCCCCCTCGCGCTCCTGCTCTGCGCCGGCCTGCTCGCCGCCTGCGGCGAGAAGGACGAACCGGCCCCCGGCGCGGCCGGAACGTCCGAGCCGCTGCGGGTCATGCTCGACTACTTCCCCAACGCCGACCACGCCGGGATCTACGCGGCGCAGGAGTCGGGCGCGTACGCGAGGGCCGGGCTGGACGTCCGGATCACGCCGCCGCCGGACCCCTCGTCGCCGCTCAAGCTGCTGCTGGCCGGCAAGACCGACCTCGCGATCTCGTACGAGCCGGAGCTGCTGCTGGCGCGCGACAAGGGAGCGCAGCTGGTCGCGGTCGGGGCGCTCGTGCAGAAGCCGCTGACGTCGCTGATGGCGGTCGGAAAGGCGAAGGTGCGCGCGCCGCAGGACCTGCGCGGCAAGCGGGTCGGCACGTCCGGGATCCCGTACCAGTCGGCGTACCTGCAGACGATCCTCGAGACGGCCGGCGTCGACCCCGGCTCGGTGAAGGAGACCAACGTCGGCTTCAACCTCGTGCCGGCGATGCTGTCCGGCAAGGTCGACGCGACGCTCGGCGCGTTCTGGAACTACGAGGGCGTCGACCTCGCGCGCCGCGGCAGGGACCCGGTGATCCAGCGGATGGAGAAGCTCGGCGTCCCGACCTACTCCGAGCTCGTGTTCGTCGCCCGCCGGCGCGACCTCGACCAGGAGTTCGGCGCGAAGGTGCGGCGCTTCATGCAGGCGACCGCCCGCGGCCACGCGACGCTGAAGGCGGACCCGAACGTCGGCGTCGACGGGTTGCTGGCCGCCGACCCCGGCCTCGACCGCGGGCTGCAGGAGGCCGCGATCAAGGCGACGCTGCCGGCCTTCTTCCCCGCGGACACCGGGCACCCGTTCGGCTACCAGGACCCCGCCGAGTGGCAGGACTACATCGACTGGATGCTCGCGAAGAAGCTCATCACGCGGCCGCAGACCGCCGAGCAGGTGGCGACGAACGAGTTCCTGGCCGGCGAGGGGCTCGATCCGCGCGACGCGCTCGCACAGGACTGACCGGCAGCAGGCCGCGGCCGTGGGCGACGCGCAGGTACTCGCCCGCGAGCGCCGTCCAGTCGCCGTAGGGAGCGAAGAACTCGTGCACCTCCGGGATGTCCGCACGCGCCCGCGGGTTGCCGGTGGTGACCCGGCCGACCAGCTTGAGGTAGCCGACGTCGCCCGCCGGGATGCGGTCGAAGCGGCCCTGGCCGTAGGTCGCGAGCATCTCCAGCGTCCACGGCCCGATGCCGGGGATCGCGCGCAGCCGGCGCCAGCCCGGCAGCGGGTCGGCGGCGAGCAGGTCGACGCGGCCGGACGCGACCTCGGCCGCCGCCCGCCGCAGCGTCAGCGCGCGGGCCGGTGCGAGGTCCATCGCCGCGAGCCGCGCGGGAGCCGTGCCGGCGACGACGGCCGGTGGGGGCGCGTCGCGTAGCCCGGTGGCCGCGCAGCGCGTGCCGAGCTTGGCGATCATCCGCCGCTGGATCGCGATCGCGCGCTCGAACTCGATCAGCTGCTCGGTGATCGCCGCCGCGAGCGTCTCCCACGGCAGCGGCGCCCGCCGGACGCGCAGCTCGGGCGCCGCGCGCACGGCCTTCCCGATCACGGGGTCGTCGCGGAACGCGTCGTAGAACGGGCGCAGGTCGTCGTCGACGCCGGTGGCGAAGCGCAGCCGCCGGATGCCCCACATCGCGTCGGGCTCGGACGCGGCGCGCGCGCCGAAGATCACCCGGTCGCGCGCAGGCTGGATGACGGCGACGTGCACCGGCGCGCCGTTCTTGTGCAGGAGCCGCTGGAGCGACGCGCCCTTGCGGCGGGTCAGCCCGTCGGCAGAGCCGCCCGGCAGGCGGAACGGCCAGGGCGGGGTGACCTCGACGCGGAGCTCATGGTTCACGGGTTGGTTCATAGCGGGCGGGGCGGCGGGATGCGTCGTGCGTTGCCGCGTCGTGCGCGGCATCGTGGTGGTCCCGCGCGCCGTCGTGTACGTCAACGGCGGCATTGAGGGGGAGGGTTCGGGGTGTCGCGGCGGTTCGCGGGGCGGTTCCGGGGAGCGATTGTCCCCCGGACCCCGATGATCGGGGTCAACGTGACGATCGGCGAGTCATTTGCACGTTGACGGTAACTATCGCCGTCAACGTGCAAATCGCTCGAACCGCGGGGTGATTTGCACGTTGTTCATCCATGTGATGGTCAACGTGCAAATCGCTCGGCGAACCGAGCCTCCCACGGGAACGCGACCGCAATCCGCGCTCCCCCTCGATGCCAGCCGTTGACGTTCGACGGCGCCCGCCTGCCGGCCGGCCGGCCGGCCGGCGGAGAGACCTAGTCCCGCCGCACGAGGTGCACGTCGACCAGGAACGAGTTCGAGCCGACGATCTCGCCGATCGCGCCCTTGCCCTTCTTCCGCCGCCGGCGCGACACGCGCCCCCGGCGCCGGGCGACGACCGCGACCGTCGCGGCGCCGGCGACGAAGCCGGTCGCCGCCAGCGCGGCGGCCTGGACGGCGGGGACCTGGGCCTGACGCCATGGCTCGGGCGCCGGCGGCGGCGGGTCCGGCGGGACCGGCAGGCCGTCGACGACCTCGATGTCGTTGTCTGGTTCGGAGCTCACTCAGCCCGGCAGCATGACGGGCGGGCTGGACGGCATCAACGCGCCCGCTTCTCCGGCGGCGTGCCGAACACGTGGTCCCAGTAGGGCGCGCTGACCCCGAACCCGCGCTCGTCGTCCTGGAAGTGGTGGCGCATGTGCAGCTCGCGCAGCCGGCGCCCGACGCGGGTGCGCGGCCGGTGATGGTGCACGTGGTAGTGGATCATGTCGTACGCCAGGTAGCCCGCGAGGAAGCCCGACAGGAACGGCATGAACCATTGCCCGCCCAGCACGAGCCAGAAGAGCCCGGCGAACAGGAGCGCCAGCGGGATCGACGCCGACGGCGGCATCACCAGCCGCATCGGGTCGTTGGGATGGTCGTGGTGGACGCCGTGGATCATCCAGTGCAATCGCGCGCCGATCCCCTTCTCGGGCTCGAAGTGGAAGACGACGCGGTGCAGCCAGTATTCGGTGAGCGTCCAGACCGCGTAGCCGCCCATCACGAGGGCGACCGAGTTCCAGAATCCCGCGCGCTCGACGCCCAGCACGAACAGGACGACGATCGCCGGGAGGAAGATGATCACGGGGATCGCCGGGTGGACTCGGGTGAAGCGATCGAGCCACGGCGACTTGAACATCGGCGGGGAGGCCTTCAAGAGATCGGAGCGCGGCATAAGGAGACCCTAAACCATTCGAGGAGCGGGCTAGAAGGGGGTTACCCGCCCAGTTCGCGCTCGTAGAGCCGGAAGCGCCGCACGACCTCCCCGCCCATGGCCTCCATCGCCTTGTTCATGTTCTTGTTGGTCTCGAGGATCCAGCCCATCTCGCCCCAGATCTGCGGGGTGCGCGTCGCGGCCTCGAAGTGGCGCTCGTAGAACTTCGCTGCCACGCCGGTGTGCTGCCACTCGGGCTTGACGCCGAGCGCGAACACCCGCACCCGGTCGATCTTGCGCCGGTGCCAGAGGAACTTCGCCCACCCGAACGGGAGGATCCGGCCGCGCATGTGGATCAGCGCCTGGTTGTAGTCGGGCAGCGTGAGCGCCGCGCCCACGGTCTCGCCGTCCTTCTCGGCGATGTAGGCCCAGTTCTCGTCGAGGAACGGCTTGATCTGCTTGGCGTAGTGCCGGACCTCGTCGTCGGTGAGCGGCACGAACCCCCAGTTCTTCTCCCAGGCCGCGTTGTAGACCTCCATGAAGCGCGCGATCTCGGCCTGGATGTCCTTCTTGCGGTACGGCCGCACGATGACGCCGTAGCGCTGCTCGACCTGGTCGGCGAGCTTCCAGATCACCGGGTTGACCTTGTCGCGCCCGGAGATGTGGAGCTCCCACATCAGCAGGTCCATCGCCTTGGCCATGCCCGCGCCCTCCATCAGCGCCGGGTAGTAGCGGTGCGTCCAGGGCGAGAGGATCAGCGGCGTGCGCTCGTGGCCCTCGAGCAGGACCCCGCACTCGTCGTTGGTGGTGAAGTCGGCCGGCCCCACCATGCGGTCGCAGCCCTGCCCGCGCAGCCACTGCTCGGCGCGCTCCAGCAGCGCGGCGGCCGCCTCCGGGTCCTCCTCGCACTCGAAGAAGCCGAACCACCCCCACGCGTTCTCCTGGAAGCGCTGGAAGTTGTCGTCGACCTGGGCCGTGATCCGGCCCACCGGGCGTCCGTCGCGCAGCGCGAGGAAGTACTCGGCGCGGCCGTGCTCGAAGAACGGGTTCTTGCGCCGGTCCAGGAACTGCTTGCGCTCGAACAGCAGCGGCGCGACCCAGTTCCGCTCGTCGCGGTAGAGCCGGAACGGGAGGCGGATGAAGCGACGGAGGTCGCCCGTAGAATGGACCGGCCGGATCTCGAGCGACCCCATGGAGGCGGGCAGGCTACATGCCGACGGCCATCGACGTGTTCAGCAAGGTGCGCGGCCACGAGCGCGCGGAGCAGCTCCGCGCCGCCCGCGAGGCGGACCTGCTCCCGTACTTCCGTACGCTGGAGTCGCCCGCCGCGCCGGTGGTCGAGATGGAGGGCGCCCAGCGCATCATGCTCGGCTCCAACAACTACCTCGGGCTCACCGCCGACCCGCGGGTCATGCAGGGCGCGCGCGACGCGCTGGAGCGCTACGGCACGGGCCTGACCGGCTCGCGTCTGCTGAACGGGACGCTGGACCTGCACCTGGAGCTCGAGCGGGAGATCGCCGAGTGGATGGGCACCGAGGAGGCGATCGTCTTCACGACCGGCCACCAGGCCAACGTCGGCACGCTCGGCACGATCCTCGCCCCGGGCGACACCGTCATCGCCGACTCCGCCGACCACGCCTCGATCCTCGACGGCTGCCTGCTCTCCCGCGCCAAGCTCCGTCCGTTCCGCCACAACCGGCTCGACAAGCTCGAGAAGATGCTCGAGCGGGGTGACGAGGACGGCGGCGGCGTGCTGGTCGTCGTCGACGGCGTGTTCTCGATGGAGGGCGACGTCGCGCCGCTGCCCCAGATCGCCGAGCTCTGCCGGGCGCACGGCGCGCGGCTGATGGTCGACGAGGCGCACGCGACCGGCGCGGTCGGTCCCGGCGGGCGCGGCACCGTCGCGGCGGCGGGCCTCTCCGGCGAGGTC
>DATHJG010000469.1:0-4260 GCA_035489875.1 Solirubrobacteraceae bacterium
GAGCTCGGCCACGCGATCCTCGACGCGCCGCTGGTAGCCCTCAATGCGCTCCTTCAGGCCCGCGAACTGGGGCCAGTAGGCCTCCAGCCCGATGCCGAGCACCCCGACACGCGCGCGGATGTCCGTGCCCGCCCCCCGGCGGCTGGCCGGGGGGCTGATGTCGGTGGATGTCATGACGACTAGAAGTCGAACTCGTCGACGTTGTCCTTGTTGAACGTGGTCAGCGGGCCGAGCACGATCTCGCCGTTGGCGCCGATCGTGTAGTCGCCCAGGCGGCCGGCGGTGAACTTCTCGCCCTCCTTGCCGGTGATGCGCCCGGAGACGAGCGCCGCGGCGGCCTGCCCGGCGAGGTAGCCGACGTCCTTGGGCACCCAGAGCTGGAACTCGTCGACGGTGCCGTCCTTGACGAACTTGCGCATCTGGTTCGGGAAGCCCAGCCCGGTCAGCTTGATCTTGCCCTTCTGCGGCGAGGTCGACAGGTACCGCGCGGCGGCGGCGACGCCCACCGTGGTCGGGGAGATGATGCCCTTGAGGTTCGGATAGGCCTGGATCAGGCCCTGGGTCTCCTGGAACGACTTCTGGTCGTCGTCGTCGCCGTAGGCGACCTTCACGAGCTTGATGTCCTTGTACTCGGGCTTCTTGAGCTCCTCCTTCATGACCTCGATCCAGGCGTTCTGGTTGGTCGCGTTGGCCGTCGCCGAGAGGATCGCGATCTCCCCCTTGTTGTCGATCTGATTGGCGATCGACTCGACCTGGTTCTGCCCGACGAGCTGCGTGGTGACCTGGTTGACGAACACGCTGCGGGCCTCGGGCGCGACGTCGGAGTCCATCCCGACGACCGCGACGCCGCGCTGCGCCGCCTGCTTGAGGGCCGGCGCCACCGCGTTCGGATCGTTGCCGGCGATGATGATCGCGTCCGGCTTCTGCTGCACGGCGGCGTTGATGATCGCGATCTGCGACGACGCGCTGGCGTCCGTCGGGCCAGAGATCCGGTTCGAGCCGCCGAGCTCCTCGAGCGCCTCGTCGATGCCCGAGTGCTCGAACTCCTCGTACGGGTTGCCGAGCTGCTTGGGGATCGAGACCGTCTTGAGTCCTTCCTTGAGCGGGGCGTTCGGGTCGGCCTCGCCGCCCGCCGGCGTCGATTCCGCGGCCGAATCGGTGCCCGAAGACGGCTCGTCGTCCTGCGTCTCGCCGCACGCGGCGAACGCGAGCGCCGCCACGAGGGCGAGCGCCGTGATGAGCGCGCGCACGACGCGCGCAGGTTCCGACATGATCATTGACCCTCCTCAGGGCTGTGGCTTGACCGACGGTGCCGTGCGTCTCTGACGCGGCGGGCGATGTTGGGACCCAGGACCGAGCCGACCAGCAGCGCGCCGGTGACGATCTGGATCCAGTACGACGAGATGGACTCGCTGAGCAGCAGCGCCTTCTGGATGGCGCCCAGCAGGAACAGCGCGAGGATGACCCCGACGATCGTCCCGCGACCGCCGAAGATGGACACGCCGCCGAGCAGCACGGCCGTGATCGCGGTCAGCTCGAATCCCTGGCCGACGTTCGCCGCCGCCGTCGAGTTGCGCAGCGAGATCACGATCCCGGCCAGCGCCGCGACCGTCCCGGACAGGACGAACAGCGTCAGCTTGATCCGCTTGACGCGCAGGCCGGTGAAGTACGCGGCCTCCTCGTTGGAGCCGATCGCGTAGATCGCGCGGCCGAACGGCGTCGCGTGCAGCAGCACGCCGAACGCGACCGCCAGCAGCGCGAACAGGACCACCGTGTTCGGGACGAACGTGCCGGCGAAGTTCCCGAACGCGCGGTCCGTCCACGTCGTCGGGAAGTCGGTGACGGACTCGTCGCCGATGATCACGTAGGCCAGCCCGCGGAACAGGGCGAGCGTGCCGATCGTCACGGCGAGCGAGGGCAGCCCGAACCGCGTCACGAGCAGCCCGTTGACCGCGCCGCACGCCGCCCCGGCGACGAGGCAGATCGGCATGATCAGCTCGAGTGGCAGGCCGCTGTTCCACAGCGAGGCCATCAGCGCGCTCGAGAGCGCGAGCACCGAGGCGACCGAGAGGTCGATCTCCGCGGCGACGATCACGAGCGCGACCGGCAGCGCCATCAGGGCCACCTCGGAGAAGTCCAGCGAGCCCGTGGTGAACGAGTCCGCGGTGAGGAACTCCGACGACAGCGCGACGCCGACGACGACCGTGGCGGCGATGAGCGCGAGCAGCAGCGTCTCCCACCGGGCCGCCGCCGCGCGGGCGCGGCCGGCGAGCGGCTGGGCCGGCGGCGCCGGCGCGGCCGCCGACGGGGACGGGGCGGCGGTGTCAGCCGGCACGGCGTGCGCTCCTCCTGCGCAGGGCGGCGTCGACGCGCACGCCGACGAACCGATCGAACGCGATCGCCAGCAGCAGCAGCGCGCCGATCGCCGCCTGCTGCCAGAACGCCTCGACGCGCAGGACGATCAGCGACGAGGTGATCGTCCCGAGCAGCAGCGCGCCGAGAGCCGCGCCGTAGACGCTGCCGGTGCCGCCGAAGATCGCCACCCCGCCGACCACCGCGGCGGCGATGACGGTCAGCTCGTAGCCGGTGCCGGCGGTCGCATCCACCGTGCCGAAGCGCGCCGTGAACAGCACGCCGCCCAGCCCGGCGAGGGCGCCCGCCAGCACGAACGCGGTCAGCACGCGCCGCTGCGACCGGACGCCGGCCAGCCGGGCGCCCTCGGGATTCGACCCGATGGCGTAGAGCTCGCGGCCCGCGCGGAAGTCGCGCAGCCACTGCCCGACGCCGAGCACGACGGCGAGCGCGATCAGCACGAGGATCGGCACGCCGAGGATCGAGTCGGTGCCGAAGTTCAAGAACGAGTCGGGCAGCGTCTCGGCGTTGACCTGCTGGCCGTCGGTCCACAGGAACGCGAGCCCGCGGAACACGTACAAGGTGCCGAGCGTCACCACGAGCGCCGGGACCTGGCCCCAGGTCACCAGCACGCCGTTGAGCAGGCCGCAGCCGGCGCCCAGCGCGATGCCGAGCACGAACACGAGGATCAGGGGCATCCCCTGATGGCTCGAGAGCAGGTCGCCCGCGAGGAACGCGCTCAGCCCGAGCACCGAGCCGACCGACAGGTCGACGTTGCGCGTGATGATGACGAGCGTCTGCCCCGCGGCGAGGATCGCGAAGATCGAGGCGTTGAGCGCGAGGTTGCGCAGCGAGTCGCTCTCGATGAACCGCGGCTCGAGGACGGCGGTCACCACGATCAGCAGCAGCAGCGCGACGACGATGCCCAGCTCGCGGATGCGGAACACCCGCTCGGTCAGCCGCCGCGCGCGGGCGCCTTCTACCGGGGCGGCGTGGGCGCTCATCCCGCCGCCGCCGTCGTCTGGCCGGTCGCGGCGCGGATGACGCGCTCCTCGTCGGCCTCGCCGCGCGCCAGCTCCCCGGTCAGCCGTCCCTCGTGCATGACGAGCACCCGGTCGGCCATGCCCAGCACCTCGGGCAGCTCGCTCGAGATCATCAGCACGGCGAGGCCGCGGCCGGCGAGCTCGCTCATGAGCCGGTGGACCTCCGCTTTCGTGCCGACGTCGATCCCGCGCGTCGGCTCGTCGAGGATCA
Organism: Solirubrobacteraceae bacterium; assembly: GCA_035489875.1. Classification (GTDB taxonomy): domain Bacteria; phylum Actinomycetota; class Thermoleophilia; order Solirubrobacterales; family Solirubrobacteraceae; genus DASQMT01. The sequence continues at coordinate 3,607 of DATHJG010000469.1, forward strand.
GCACCTTGGGCTCGGTCGCGAGCCACTTCGCGAGCACGACCTTCTGCTGGTTGCCGCCGGAGAGGAACCCGGCCGGGTCGTCCAGGCGGTGGTACTTGAGCTGCAGGCGGGTGGCCCACTCGCGCGCGAGCCGGTTCTCCGCGACGCTCCGGATGAGGCCCATGCGGCTGAGCGAGCCGGTGCGGGTCATCGTCGCGTTGCGCGCGATCGAGAGGTCCATCACGAGCCCCTGCTGGCGACGGTCCTCGGGCACGAAGCCGATGCCGGCGCGCATCGCCGCCAGCGGGCGGGCGGGTGGGAGGCGCCGGCCGGCGATCTCGACGTGGCCCGCGTCGGGCTTGTCGATCCCGAAGATCGCGCGCGCCACCTCGCTGCGGCCGGCGCCGACGAGCCCGGCGAGCGCCACGATCTCCCCCGCGCGGACCTCGAAGCTGATGTCGAAGAACACGCCCTCGCGCGTGAGGCGGTGCACCTTGAGGACCGGATCGCCGACGGCGGCGTCCTGCTTCGGAAACAGTGCGCTGAGCTCGCGGCCGACCATGCGCTTGACCATGTCGTCCGGTGTCATCGATGCGATCTCGGCGTCGTGGACGACCGCGCCGTCGCGCATCACCGTGGCCGTGTCGCAGATCGCGAACACCTCCTCGAGACGGT
>DATHJG010000470.1:0-2915 GCA_035489875.1 Solirubrobacteraceae bacterium
ACGAAGATCGAGCTCGGGTTCGCGCTCGTGCTCGCCGCCGCGGCGTCCGGCCTGGCGCTCGCGCTCGGCTTCCGCGAACGGCGGCGGATGTTCGCGATCGCCCGCGCGTTGGGCGCGAAGCCGCGCCAGCTCGGCGGCTTCATCTGGAGCGAGTCCCTGTTCGTCACCGGCGGCGGGCTCGTGCTCGGCGCCGGCGTCGCGAGCGGCATCTCCTACCTCCTGGTCAAGGTGCTCACCGGCGTGTTCGACCCACCGCCGGACGCGCTCGCCGTCCCGTGGAGCTACCTCGGCGGCGTCGGCGCGCTGATCGTCGCGACCGTCGGCGCGGCCGGGGCGCTCACGCTCCGCACGCTGCGCCGGCCGGCCCCCGACGAGCTGCGCGATGTCTGAGCCGGTGGCCACGATCCGCGCGTCCGGCCTGGGCGCGCGGATCGGCGTGTGCGAGGACGACACCGACGTGCTCGACCTGCTGACCCGTGCGCTCCGGGAGGCGGACTACGACGTCCGCACCGTGAGCACCGGGAGCGACGCCCTGCGGCGGTTCGTCGCGGACCCGCCCGACGCGCTCGTGCTCGACATCGGGCTGCCCGACGCCGACGGGCGCGACGTCTGCCAGGCCCTGCGCTCGGCGGGCATGCGGGCGCCCGTGCTGTTCCTCACCGCGCGCGACGCGCTCCCGGACCGCTTGTCGGGCTTCCACGCCGGCGCCGACGACTACCTCGTCAAGCCGTTCGCCGTGCAGGAGCTGCTCGTCCGCATCGCCGCGCTGCTGCGCCGCGAGCGCCGTCCGCCCGCGGCGCCGCCGACCGGGCTCCACCTGGACCCTGCCGCGCACGCGCTGCGCTGGCTCGATCGCCACGCGATGCTCACGCCGACGGAGTTCCGGCTGCTGTCGGCGCTCGCCGCGCGCGCCGGGGAGGTGATCCGCCGCATCGAGCTCGTCTACGCGGCGTGGCCCGACGGCGCGATCGTGCACGACAACACGCTCGACGCGTACATCAGCCGTCTCCGGGCCAAGCTGCGCGAGATCGGCGCGCCCGCGGGGATCGAGACCGTGCGCGGCGTCGGCTACGTGCTGCAGTGACGCGCTGGCCGCTCCGCACCCGCGTGACCGCGGCCGCGGCGGGCGCGCTCGGCCTCGCGGTCGCGCTCCTCTGCTTCGGCGGCTACCTGTTCCTGCGCTCCGGCTTCGACCGCGAGGCGTCCGCCGTGCTGCGCGAGCGCGCCGGCGTCCAGCTCGCCGCGCTCGACCAGCGCGGCGGCCGGCTGGTCGTCCGCGAGGTGCCCGGCGACGAGGCGATCGACCGCAGCGCCTGGGTGTTCGACGCCACGGGCCGCACGCTCGAGCGGCCCGCCGGCGCGACCGCCGCCGCGGATCGGGCCGCGCGCGCGCTCGCGACGGCGCCCGCGGCGCGGGAGCGCGACCTCGACGGCACGCTGCGGCTGCGGGCGCAGCCGGCGTACGCGACGGGCGGGCAGACGCGCATCGGGACCGTCGTGGTCTCGCTGGACCTGCGGCCGTACGAGCGGACCGAACGCAACGCGCTCCTCACGATCCTCGCGGTCGGACTCGTGGTCGTGCTCGCGGGGACCGCGATCGCCCGCCGGGCCGCCGGCGCCGCGCTGCGGCCGGTGGGCGAGATGACGCGGCGGGCGGCGGAGTGGCGGACGACCGACCTCGACGCGCGCTTCAACGGCGGGGGCGGCGGCGCCCGCGACGAGCTCGGCCGGCTCGCGGCCACGTTCGACGAGCTGCTGCGACGGATCGCGGCGGTCGTGCGCCACGAGCAGCGGATGACCGCCGAGCTCGCGCACGAGCTCCGCACGCCGCTGACCGCGCTGCTCGGCGAGTCCGAGCTGGCGCTCCGTGCGGGGCGGACGCCGCAGGAGCTGCGCGCCGCGCACGAGCGCATCCACGCCCGTGCGGAGCGGATGACGGAGGCGGTCGAGATCCTGCTCGCGGCCGAGCGCGCCGGGACGCCCGACCCCACCGCGCGGGCCGACGCGCGCGCTGCCGTCCAGCTCGCGGTCGAGGCCGCGCGGGCCTCGTGTTCGCGCTCGGACGTGCACGTCGCCGGGCCGGGCGGAGGAGCGCCGGTCCCGGTGAGCGCCGAGGCGGCACTCGTGACCCGCGCGCTCGGGCCGCTGATCGACAACGCGGTCCGGCACGCGCGCTCGCGCGTCGACGTGCGCGTCGAGGATCGCGGCACGAGCGCCGTCGTCTGCGTGATCGACGACGGCGCCGGGCTCGCCCAGCCGGAGCTGGAGCGGGCGTTCGAGCCCGGGCACCGCGCCACCGACAGCCCGGGCGCCGGGCTCGGGCTACCGCTCGCGCGCCGACTCGCGCGCAGCGCGGGCGGCGACGTGGCGGCAGAGCCCGGGCCCGGTGGACGCTTCCTGCTGCGGCTCCCGCGCTGAGGCGCCGCCGCCTCAGGCCGGCGTCGGGCGCCGGCGAACGTCAACTGCAGCATTGACGGGAGCGGGTTCGGTTGGGTCGCCGGGCGCGTGTCAAAGTCGCGCGAGGGTCTCGCGACTGCCGCTTGCCTCCGCGGGCGGGCAGGCGGGCGCCGGCGAACGTCAAAAGCGGCATTGGTGGGGCGGGTTCGGCCCGGTCCGCGGGACGATTTGCACGTTGTACATCCATGTGATGCACAACGTGCAAATCGCTGCTCGATCCTCCCCTCGCCGAGACGATTGTCACGTTGACGGTAATTATTGCCGTCAACGTGACAATCGCTCGCGAAACGGCGGCTTCCACGGGAGCGCACTCCCAACCGCGCTCCCCTCAATGCCCGCCGTTCACGAGCGCCTATCCCGGCGCGGCAAGCCGCGCAAGCCGCCTCAGGCCGGCGCCCCCGCCGGGAGCGGCTCCCCGCGGTGGTCGGTCTGGTCGCGCTTCGTGATCGTGAGGTAGA
>DATHJG010000471.1:0-2565 GCA_035489875.1 Solirubrobacteraceae bacterium
GGCGGAGGACGGCGGCAGCGACGACGTCCGGCTCGCGGACTTCGCGATCGTCGGCGAGATCAAGGAGCGGGTCGATACGGACGAGGTGAACGGCATCGGCGGCGCCCTGAGCGACTCGGTCATCGAGCGGCTCTACATCCAGCACACCAAGGTCGGCATCTGGCTGGACGGGCCGGGCCACGACCTGCTCGTCCGGGACAACATCATCGTCGACCAGATGGCGGACGGCATCAACATCCGCAAGGGCTGGCGCAATGTCCGCGCGACCGACAACTTCTTCCGCAACACCGGCGACGACGCCATGGCCATGTGGTCGAACTACGTCAGCGGCGACGCGGCCAAGGAGGTCGACAAGGACGTGAACAACGTCTTCGACCACAACACGATCCAGACGCCGGTGCTGGCGAACGGCATCGCGATCTACGGCGGCCGGGACAACACCGTCTCCGACAACCTGATCGCCGACCCCGTCCGCGAGGGCTCCGCGCTTCACGCCGGCTACCGTCACTTCTCGACGGACTTCAAGGGACACCTGACGTTCGCCCGCAACACGACCGTACGCGCGGGCACCCGCGAGCTCAACTGGGACATCGGCGTCGGCGCCATCTGGTTCTACGCGCTCGAGGGGCACATGGACGCGGACTTCCGCGTGCTCGACAGCGACTTCCTCGACGTCAGCTACAACGCCATCCAGTTCGTCTCCGAGTGGGCGGTGAAGGACCAGTACGGCGTCGAGCACGTCACCGTGAAGGACGTTCGCGTCGACGGCGCCGGGACGAACGTGGTCAACGCCCGCGCGTTCGGGAGCGCGTCGTTCGAGAACGTCGACGCCCGGAACGTCGGGCACGACTTCATCAACAACTGCGGCTCGTTCAACTTCCCGCCGACGGGCCCGGAGTTCGAGATCACCCTGGCGAGCGGCAACGACGGCGGGTGGTACGACTGGGGAACGTGGTGCGACGACCGCCCGGCGCCGGTAGAGCCACCGGAGCCGTCGAGCCAGCCGTAGGGGACTCAGACGCCGCCGTACTGCTCTGCGCGCATTGCGGTCCCGTCGAAACGCGGGTAGACCTCTGGGCTATGACCAAGGCACTGCAGGACACCGTCGCCCTCGTCACGGGCGCGAGTAGCGGGATCGGCGAGGCGACGGCGCGCGCGCTCGGAGAGCAGGGCGCGACCGTTGCCGTCATCGCGCGACGCAAGGACCGGTTGGACGCGCTGGCCGCGGAGATCGGCGGCCTCGCCATCGAGACCGACGTCACCGAGCGCGAGCAAGCGGTGGCGGCCGTCGAGCGCACCGCGCGCGAGCTCGGCCGGCTCGACATCGTGATCAACAACGCCGGGGTGATGTTGCTCGGCCCGATCGTGGACGCGCCGGTGGAGGAATGGGACCGGATGGTCGCGCTCAACCTCCAGGGACTGCTCTACGTCGCGCACGCCGCGCTCCCGCATCTGCTGCGCGCCGCCGAGCGCGAGCCGCGGCGCGTGGCGGACCTCGTCAACGTCAGCTCGGTCGCGGGGCGGCGCGTCGGTGCCGGCGGTGGGATCTATCAGATGACCAAGCACGGCGTCGGGGTCTTCAGCGAGGCGCTGCGCCAGGAGATCACGAGTCGCTACGTGCGTTCGTCCCTGATCGAGCCAGAGGCCACCGAGAGCGAGCTCGTGACCCATGTCCGCGAGGAGGTCCGCAACCAGCTCACGGCCAACGTCGGGCAGAAGCTCGAGGCGGAGGACATCGCCGACGCGATCCTCTACATCGTCACGCGTCCGCGACACGTGGCGATCAACGAGATCCTCGTCCGCCCGACGGAGCAGGAGCGCTAGTGGAGGGCTACCCGCAGACGCCGCGCTACCAGTGGTGGAACCTCCACGACGAGTACGGCGGCGCCGCGTGATGATGCTGCGCCGGCCCGGTTCATGAGCGACAGCACGACGCTGCGCATCGAGCGGACGTTCCATGCGCCCGCCCAGGCGGTCTTCGACGCGTGGACCAGCGAGGAGGTGATCCGGCGCTGGTGGCACGCCGAGCACGACTGGGAGACCACGGTGGCCGAGGTCGACCTGCGCCTGGGCGGTGTCGTGCGCGTCGTCATGCGCGACCCCCACCGGGACCGCGAGTACGGCGGCGGCGGTCGCTACACGGAGATCGACCCCCCGAACCGCCTCGCGTTCACCTGGATCTGGGACGGCGACGACATCCGGCAGCTCATCGAGCTCGACTTCGAGGAGGCCGACGGCGTCACGACCGTCCGCTTCACGCATAGCGGCCTCTGGAACGAGGAGGCGGTGCGCTCGCACGAGAGCGGATGGGGCAAAGCCTTCGACAACCTCGACCGCACCCTCGCGCACGCGCTCCCACCGGGATAGCCCAGAACGCCGCGATACGCGGTCGTGACTACGGCCCTACTGAGGTTCCGCCGGCCGTCGAGCCCGGCTACGCCGCGGCGCGGTCGGCGTCGCCCGGCGAGCGGAGCTCGTCGAACTTGATCGCGAGCGAGAGGATCAGGAGGTCGTCGGGGCTGCGGGTATCGCGGCCGCTGAGCTCGCGGATGCGTCGCAGCCGGT
>DATHJG010000472.1:0-6667 GCA_035489875.1 Solirubrobacteraceae bacterium
GCGGCAGATCGAGCTGCTCGCCGCCCAGCTCGCTGGGCTCGCCGCTCAGTCGCCCAGGTAGGCGCGGCCGCGCGGCGAGATCCGGTAGCCGATCTCCAGGCTCTCGGTCAGCCCGAGCGCCTTGAGCTTGCGCACGTCGGCCTTGAACGCCAGCCGCTCGCGCCCGAACCCCGCGGCCAGGTCGGCGGCGCGGCTGCCGGGGGCGTCGGCAATCGCGCGCAGCGTCGCCTCCGTCCACGGCCCGTGCGTGCTCGCGCGGTCCAGCCGGGCCAGCCGGGCGGCGATCGCGGCCCGGTCGGCCTCGGTGAGCGCGGCATCCTCGCGCAGCGCGATGCGCGGGTCGGGGCCGGCGAGCCGGAGCGCGATCCGGTACAGGTCGCCGTCGCGGTTGGGCAGCATCGCCCACGCGGCCGCCGGATCGGGAAAGCCGGCGCGACGGGCGTCGGCCGGCGTGATGTCCGCGACCCGCTCGACCGCGTCGAACGCGAGCACCCCGATCGGCGTGTGCTGCCTCCCGCCGGCCTTCGCCATCGGCCGCTTCCAGCGCCGGAACGCGACCGTCACCTCCCCGGCCGCGATCGCCGCGAGGTCGGCCTGGCGGAACAGCATCAGTCGTTCGCGTGGAGCACGGCATTCAAGCCGGCCCAGCGCCCGCTGCGCGGCATCGCCTCGATCGCGCCGGACAGCGAGTTGCGGCGGAACAGCAGGCCGTCGGCGCCGCTCAGCTCGGCGGCCTTGACGACCTCGCCGTCCGGCAGCGCGACGCGCGAGCCGCCGGTGACGTACAGGCCCGCCTCGACGATGCAGTCGTCGCCGAGCGAGATCCCGAGCCCGGAGTTCGCGCCGAGCAGGCAGCGCTCGCCGATCGAGATCACCGCGGTCCCGCCGCCCGACAGCGTGCCCATGATCGACGCGCCGCCGCCGACGTCGGAGCCGTCGCCGACGACGACGCCGGAGGAGATCCGGCCCTCGACCATCGACGCGCCCAGCGTGCCCGCGTTGAAGTTCACGAAGCCCTCATGCATCACGGTCGTGCCCGCCGCCAGATGCGCGCCGAGCCGCACGCGGTCGGCGTCGGCGATCCGCACGCCGGCCGGCGCGACGTAGTCGGTCATGCGCGGGAACTTGTCGATCGACGTGACCGAGAACGGCTCGCGGGCGACGCGGAAGCGCATCCGCACCGCGTCCAGCGCCGCGGGGTCGACCGGGCCCTGCGTCGTCCACGCCACGTTGCTCAGCACGCCGAACAGGCCTGTCAGGTCGACATCGTGCGGGCGCACCAACCGGTGTGAGAGCAGGTGCAGCCGCAGGTAGCCGTCGTGCGCGTCGGCCGGCGGCGCGGCCAGCGAGCCGACCACGGTGAGCACGACGACGGTGCGGACGCCGCGGCGCTCGTCGCGCCCGCTCACGGCCGCGAGCTCGTGCGGGCCCTCGTTCTGCCCCACGACCCGCGTCCCCGGCTCCCCGGGGGCGTCGTCGAGCCCCAGGCGCGGCTCCGGGAACCAGGTGTCCAGCACGCGGCCGCCGGGCTCGCTCAGCGTGGCGAGCCCGTAGCCCCACGCGCCCTGCTGCATCGGCTCGGTCATCGGCGCGAACACCGTACTGCTAGCGCAGCTCCTCGACGAGCTCGTCGCTCAGCACGCCGCGGTAGACGGGAACGGCCCAGCCGGTGAGGTCGACGTGGAGTGACTCGCCGACGTCGACCTCCAGCTCGCCGCCGTCGAGCCGGACGGTGACCGGCGCGTCGCCGCCCTGCAGGACGAACGCCACCGCGGCGCCGCACGCGCCGGTGCCCGACGACTGCGTCTCCCCCACGCCGCGCTCGAAGATGCGCGCGCGGATCGCGTCGGGTGCGACCGGGCACCAGAACGAGACGTTCGTGCGATTCGGGAACTGCGGGTCGTGCTCGATCGCCGGGCCGATCGCGGGCAGGTCGAGCGCGGCGAGCTCGTCGACGTCGGCGACGCGGATCGCGCACTGCGGGTTGCCGACGTGGACGTGCTGGAAGCGTCGTCCCGCGACGTCGCCGGTGCCGTCCGGGCCGCCGGCGGGAAACTCGTCGGAGCGCAGCCGCGCGCTGCCCATGTCGACGCGGCAGGTCGCCGGCCCGAGGATCGTCGCCCGGATCGCGCCCGCCTCGGTCTGGATCGAGAACCGGTCCTGCTCGGTCCAACCCGCCCGCCGCAGATACATGATCGCCTCGCGCGCGCCGTTGCCCGACAGCTCCGCCTCGGAGCCGTCGGGGTTGAAGATCCGCAGCCGGGCGACGAATCCGGGCGCGTCGGGGGGCGACAGCTCGAGGACTCCGTCCGCGCCAGGTCCGGCGTGGCGGTCGCACAAACGGCGCACGGCGGCGGCCGTGAGCGGGAACGACAGCGCGGACGCCTCCACGATCAGGTAGTCGTTGCCGAGTGCCTGCCACTTCTCGAACCGCATCTGCCTCGCTTCCGCTGGACCACTGGCTGCCGCGTCACCACGCGGTCACGCATCATGCCCGGCGCAGCCGCGCGACGCCGGAGCGGTTGTGGCAGGCCGCCCGGACGGTGCCGGTCCGGGAGACCCGCACGCTGCGGCCGCTGATCGCCTGGCGGCTGGGCCGGTACGCGCCGGCCGGGGACGTGCCGCTGCGGACCGTGCTGGCCTCCCACCCGTTCCACCTGCTCGGCGAGGAGGGGACGGTGAGCGTCTCGGGCCTGGCCGGGAAGCTGTGGGCGCCCGGCGACGCGTTCGTGCGGTTCGACGGACCGGCGGCGTTCCGGGGCTGGGCGGAGCCCGGGTTCTGCAAGGTCGTGGTGCGCCACGAGGTGCTGGCCCACGACGCGGGTGGATCGGAGATCGCGTCCGACGTGCGGATCTGGTGCACGAGCCGGGGCGCGCAGTTGCGCTTCCGGCCCTACTGGGCGCTCATCGGGCCGTTCTCGCGCTTCATCGGCTCCGAGCTGCTCGCCGCCGCCACCCGCAGGGCCGAGCGGACCTCCCCGGCGGCGGACTGAGCGTCGCGGGTCGTGAGATCGATCGCGAGCGCGCCGGGAAGCTTGCGCAGCCACGTGAGCTGGCGCTTGGCGTAGCGGCGGGTGCGGCGGCGCATGGCGTCGACGTCGCCGGCGAGCAGCTCTGCGAACCCGAGCGCCTGGCGGGCGGACGGCGAGGCGCCGGCGGCGTCGGCGCGGGCGACCTCCTCGGCGGCGCCGGCGGCGACCATGGCGGTCACGCGGGCGTCGATGCGGGCGTACAGCGCCTCGCGCTCCATCGTGAGCGCGACGAGCAGCGTGGGGTGGCGCGTCTCCGCCGTCCAGAGCTGGTCGCCGGCGGGCGGTCGCGCGCCGGCGTCGAGCAGCTCCAGCGCGCGCACGATGCGCTGGCCGTCGGTCGGCGCGATGGTCGCGGCGGCATCGGGATCCCGGCGCGCGAGCTCGGTGTGCAGGGCGGGGGCGCCGTCGGTGGCGAGTCGGGCGCGGTAGCGCTCGCGTGCGGCGGGATCGGGGGGCGGGCGGAGGTCGAGCTCGGCGAGCGCGGCGCGCAGGTAGAGGCCGGTGCCGCCGACGACGATCGGGCGGCGGCCCGCGTCGATCAGGCCGTCGATCTCCGCGTGGGCGCGGCGGGCGAAGTCGCCGGCGGTGGCGCGGGCGGTGAGCGGGAGGATGCCGAGCAGGCGGTGCTCGAGTCGCGCACGTTGCGCGGCGGTTGCCGCGCCGGTCAGGATCTCCAGTCCCGCGTAGAGCTGCAGCGCGTCCGCCGAGATCGCGACGGGATCCTCCCCCTCGTCGCGCAGCAGCTCGGCGACCGCGATCGCCACCTCGGTCTTCCCCACTCCCGTGGGGCCGAAGAGCGCGACGATGGGCAGGGCCGGCACGGCGGGCAGGATCGCACGGGCGGCTCGTCGGATCCGCCCGGCGCCGCGGGGGCCGGCGAGTATGGTCAGTTGACATGGGCGTACGCATCGGCAGCGGGCTCTCGACCGAACCGGACGCGCGCTTCGGCGCCGCCGAGGCGGCCGCCTCCGCGCGTGACGCGCTCGGCGGACGCGAGTGCGACATCGCGGTCGTGTTCGCGTCCGGCGCGCACCTCGCGGCGCCCGAGGCGTCGCTCGAGGGCGTGCACGAGGCGCTCGCCCCCGCCGAGCTGGTCGGGTGCGCCGCGGGCGGCGTGATCGGCGAGCTGCGCGAGGTCGAGGGGGGCACGGGCATCGCCGTCTGGGCGGCGGCGCTCGACGGCGGGGAGGCGCTCCCGTTCCACGCCGAGGTCGAAGCGCTCGGCAACGGCGGCGGGGTGCTGAGCGGCCTGCCGGACCTGTCCGGCGCGGGCGGCGCCCTGCTGCTGTCGGACCCGTACACGTTCCCGACCGACGCGGTCCTGCGCGAGCTGTCGAGCGCCGTGCCGATGCTGCCGCTGCTCGGCGGGCTCGCCTCCGGCCGCTCGCCCGACGCCGAGACGCCGCTGCTGTTCGGCGACGAGGTGCTCACGTCCGGCGCGGTCGGCGTGCGGTTCGAGGGCGTCGAGATCCTCCCGTGCGTCTCGCAGGGCGCCGCGCCGATCGGGCCGGAGCTGACGATCACCGCGGCCGAGGGGCCGATCATCGCCGAGCTGGCGGGCAAGCCCGCGCTCGAGAAGCTGCGCGAGACGATCGAGGCGCTGACCGTCGCCGACCTGCGGCTCGTGCAGGGCGGGCTGCTGATGGGGATCGTGATCGACGTCAACAAGCCGGACTACGTGCACGGCGACTTCCTCGTCCGCGGGCTCGTCGGCGCCGATCCCGACACGGGCCACGTCGCGGTGGGCACCGACGTGCACGCCGGCCAGGTCGTACGGCTGCACGCGCGCGACGCCGCGAGCGCCGACCGCGACCTCCGCACCGCGCTCAGCGCGCGCGTCCAGGCGCTCGGCGGCGGCACCCCGGCCGGCGCGCTGCTGATCTCCTGCAGCGGCCGGGGAGCGGGCATGTTCGGCCACTCGCACCACGACGCGTCGGCGCTCGACGACGCGCTGGGCGGCGCGCCGGCGGCGGGTTTCTTCGCGGCAGGCGAGATCGGTCCGGTCGGCGGCGAGTACTTCGTGCACGGCTTCACCGCCACCGTGGCCGTGTTCGCTTGAGCACCGGCGGCGCCGCCTGGCGCGGTGCCTGCCAAGCTGTCGCGCCGTGATGGCTCGATGAACCTCGGCGGACGCAGCGTGCTGCTCACCGGCGCGACCGGCGGGATCGGCGGCGTCGTCGCGCGGGCGCTCGCCGCGCGCGGGGCGACCGTGATCCTGAGCGGGCGGCGCGCCGAGCGGCTCGAGGCGCTCGCCGCCGAGCTCGGCGGGCGGGCGATCGCGGCGGACCTGACCGAGCCGGGCGCGCCGGAGGCGCTGCTCGCCGAGGCGGGCGACGTCGACGTGCTCGTCGCGAACGCGGCGCTGCCCGCGAGCGGCGAGCTGACGTCGTTCTCCCCCGCCGAGATCGACCGCGCGATCGCGGTGAACCTGCGCGCGCCGATCATGCTCTCGCGGCTGCTCGCGCCCGCGCTCGTCGCGCGCGGCTCCGGTCACCTCGTGTTCGTCTCCTCGCTCGCCGGCAAGGCCGCGCCGCCGCACTCTTCGCTCTACTCGGCGACGAAGTTCGGGTTGCGCGGGTTCTCGCTCGGACTGCGCCAGGACCTCGCGGAGCACGGGGTCGGCGTGTCGTGCGTGTTCCCCGGCTTCATCCGCGACGCCGGGATGTTCGCGGACTCCGGCGCCAAGCTCCCGGCGGCGGTCGGCACGAGCTCGCCCGACGAGGTCGCGGCGGGGATCGTCCGCGCGATCGAGCGCGACCGGGCGGAGGTCGACGTCGCGCCGCTCCAGATGAAGGCCGGCGCGCGGCTCAGCGGGCTGGCGCCGGCGCTGACGGCGAACCTCCAGGGTCGTCTCGGGTCGTTCAAGATCGCCAGGTCCATCGGGGCCGGCCAGCGCGACAAGCGCTAGGGCGCCCCCGGTCGCATGACCGTCGAGACCCGCGCACGCGGCGCCGCAGCGCTGCTCGCGACGCCGCAGCGCGCGGTGGCGATGACGATCCTCGCGGGGGCCGCGATCTCGCTGCAGTCCTACGTGAACGGGCGGCTCGGCAGGGAGGTCGGCTCGCCGACGGTCGCGGCGGCGATCAACAACGTCATCGCGACGTCGGCGATGCTGGCGATCGTGCTGGCGACGGGCGCGCTGCCGCGGGCCGTCGCGCGGCTGCGGGCGCTCGGACGGCCGCCGGTCTGGCACTTCCTCGGCGGGATCGGCGGCGCGGCGCTGGTGCTCGTCTCGGCCGCGGCGGCGCCGGAGGTCGGGGTCGCGCTGCTCACGGTCGCGCTCGTCTGCGGCTCCACGGGCGGCAGCCTGCCGGTCGATGCGGCTGGGATCGGGCCTGCGGGCCGGCGGCCGATCACGCCGTACCGGGTGGCCGGCGTGCTGCTGGCGATCGGCGCGACCGCGATCGGGGCGCTCGGCGCTCGTGGTCACGTGGAACCGCTGCTCCTGTCGCTCGCGTTCGCCGCCGGGCTCTTCATGGCGGTGCAGGCGGCGGCGAACGGGCAGCTCGCGCGTGAGACCGGCGAGCCGTTCGTGGCCACGCTCGTCAACGTCGCGCTGGGCCTCGTCCTGCTCGGGACGGTCGCGATCGTCGCGTTCGCGACGGTCTCGCTCGACGCGCCGCCGGCGAACCCGG
>DATHJG010000473.1:0-4140 GCA_035489875.1 Solirubrobacteraceae bacterium
GCAGATGCGCGAGGGGGTGCGGATCGTCGATTGCGCGCGTGGCGAGTTGGTCGATGATGTGGCGCTGAAGGATGCGTTGGATTCGGGCAGGGTGGCGGGTGCGGCGTTGGATGTGTTTCCGTCTGAGCCGATCACGGATTACCCGTTGTTTGCGGGGTATCCGAACGTGGTGGTGACGCCGCATCTGGGTGCGTCGACGACCGAGGCGCAGGATCGGGCGGGTGTGCAGACGGCTGAGCAGGTGGTGGCGGCGTTGACGGGCGGGGTGGTGTCGACGGCGGTGAACATCCCGGCGATCAGCGCGGAGGACATGGACGTGCTGGGCCCGTTCCTCCCGCTCGTCGCCCGCCTCGGCCGCCTCGCGATGACGCTCGCCGCCGGCTCGAGCGTCGAGCGCGTCGACGTCGACTACTTCGGCCGGATCGCCGAGCGCGACACGCGCCTGCTCACGCTCGCCGTCCTGCAGGGCGTCCTCGCCGGTCACTGCGAGGAGGACGTCAACCTCGTCAACGCGCCGACGCTCGCGGAGGAGCGCGGGATCGGCGTGTCCGAGCGCAAGGAGACGGTTGCGCGCGACTTCACCGACCTCGTGCGCATCTCGATCGTCACCGGCGACGAGCGCTACCGGGTCGCCGGCACGACGCTCGGCCACCAGGACCGCCCGCACCTGCTCGAGGCGTGGGGGCAGCGCTTCAACCTCCAGCTCGACGAGGGCGCGCACCTCGCGCTGTTCCGCTACTACGACCTGCCCGGGATGATGGGCCGCGTGGGCACCGTGCTGGGCCAGCGCGGCGTGAACATCTCCTCCGCCGCGGTCGGCCGCCAGCCGCCGGGCGAGGACGGCCGGCGCAACGAGGTCGCGGTCATGGTCGTCACGACCGACTCGCCGGTGCCGCGCAACGTGGTCGACGAGATCGCCCGCTCCGACGGCTTCCTGGCCGGCCGCGCCGTGTCGCTCTGAGCACGTCGGCGTCAGGAGTGCTCCGCGGGTCATCCGGACCGCGCGCTGCTGGCAAGCCCGGCCTCCGTGCCGGGCGAGACCGAGCGTCGCCCTACTGCGCCTGGGCCTGCGCAGTCGGGTAGCAGCGCTCCATCATCGCCCACAGCCCGGAGCGGCGCAGCTCGGCATCGAAGTACCAGTCGGGCGCGTCGGCCGGGATGCGCTCCTGGCGGACCGCCCGCAGCGGTGCCGCGGCCGGCGGGTAGAGCTGGGCGAGGAGCCGGTCGCGCAGGAACACGAGTTCCTGCGGCGCTCGCTGCGCCCGGCGCAGCCGGGCGACGTGCTGTTCGACGATCCTCCTCATGCGCTATCCGGGCGTGCTGGGGCCGGCTCCGAGGCTGCGCACGGCCTCCCGCGCGGGCACGTCGCCGGCGAACACCTCGAACGTGAGGCCGATCGTGTTCGGGGCCTGCAGCGTCTCGGCCAGCACGAGCGCGACGTCGTCGCGCGGCACCGGACCGCGACGGCCCAGCTCCGTGGCGACGTCGACGCGGCCGGTGCCGGGGTCGTTCTGCAGGCTGCCGGGACGCACGATCGTCCAGTCGAGCGTGCTCGCGGCCACGCGCGCATCGGCCTCGGCCTTCGCGCGCAGGTAGGGCCGCATCGCCTCCGGGCCGGCGTCCGGATCCTGCGCGCCGATCGAGGACACGATCGCGAAGCGCGCGACGCCGAGCTCCTCGGCCGCCTCGACGCACTTCACCGCCGCGCCGAGGTCGACGGTGCGCTTGCGCTCCGCACCGCTCCCCGGGCCGGCGCGGACGCGATCGTGCGGCCGCACGTCGTCGCGCTCGAGGTCGCACAGCACCGGGACGCCGCCGTCGGCTTCGATGTCGGCCGCGTGGTCCGGGTTGCGGATCAGGCCGCGGGCGGTGTGCCCGTCGCGCGCGAGCAGGCGGATGAGGCGGCGAGCGATCTGCCCGTGGCCGCCGGCGATTAGCACGTCCATGAGCGTCGGACCCTAGCTGGCTCGCGCGTCGCATTGGTTGGCCTTGCGTACAAGCTGTTGCGGCGTCGTTGTCTCGGCCGGACGAGGCGGTGCGGGGATGGGGTCGCCGGTGCTCGGCGTCCAGCTGACCGTGTCGTGCCCCGGTACCACATTGAGGGCAGCTTCCCGCCTGTGCGCCGGCAGTTACCTATCGCACGATGTGCACGCCCAGCAGCCGCGGAAGCGCCGCGACGCCCGCCGAGATGGGGTCCGGCGTCCGTCCCTCGTCCTCCGCGGCCTCCTTGCGGACCAGCGCCCGCCGGATGACCGCGGCGCCCGCGATCCGGAGCGGCTCCGGCGGGACGCCGCGCGGAGCCGGGTCGACGAACGGGAGTCGCGTCACCGGATCGTGGCGGTCCAGCGCGAGCGCCGCCAGCGTGCGGCCGAACAGGTGCGCCGGCCCGACGCCGTTGCCCGTGTAGCCGAACGCCGCCCACGCGGGCAGCCCGCGCAGCCCGACGATCGCCGGCCGGTGGGTGGGGGAGACGTCGATCGGCCCGCCCCAGGCGTGCGCGATCCGGCGCTCCGCGAGCTGCGGGAAGAACCGCACGAGGTCGGCGCGGACCTGCGCGACGACGTCGTGGTCGACCTCCATCCGCCGCCCCGTCCGCGCGCCGGCCGCCATCCGGCCGCCCGCCCAGCCGAACACGATCCGGTCGTCGCGCGTCGTGCGCATGTAGTGCAGCAGCGCGCGCCCGTCGGATATCGACTCGCCGCCGCGCCAGCCCAGCTCGTCCAGCACATCCGGCACCGGCTCGGTGCAGACCACGTGGCTGGAGGAGACCGTCAGCCGGTTGCGCAGCGGCGCGAGCGTCCCGCTCGCCGCGTTGATCGCGAACACCGCCGTGCGCGCCCGCACGGACCCGCCCGCCGTGTCCACCGCGACGCCCTCCGGCACCGGCCGGACCCCGGTCACCCGGCTCCCCTCGTGGATCAGCGCGCCGCGCGCGAGCAGCCGCTCGCGCAGCCCGAACGCCAGCCGCGCCGGATGCACGGTGGCCGCGGCGGGGACGAACACGCCGCCGCGGAACAGCGGCGACGCGCAGCGGGCACGCGTCTGCGCGGCGTCCTGCGCGAGCACGGTCGCGCCGTCGACGGCGTCGGCGCTCACGCCGTCCTGCGCCGGCGCGGTCGACGCGCACAGCTCGCCGCCCTTGCGATACCAGGCATCGACGTCCTCGGCCTCGCACCACGCGCCGATCGCGTCGACCGTCTCGCGCGCCGCCCCCACCCAGGCCGTCGCCCCCGCCTCGCCGTAGTCGGCGCGCAGCGTCGGCAGGCTGAGGTCCATGCTCGACACGAAGCCGCCGTTGCGCCCGCTCGGCCCGTGCCCGCAGCGGCCCGCCTCCAGCACGACGACGCGCGCGTCGGGCGCGGCCGCCAGCACGTGCCAGGCGGTCCACAGCCCGGTGTAGCCGCCGCCGATCACGACGACGTCGGCGCTCACGTCGCCCTCCAGCGCGGGCAGCACCGCGGGGGTGCCCGCGTCGGCGATCCAGAAGCCGTGCGCGTCGTGGAGCATCAGGGCAGGTGCGCCTGCTCGGCCGCGGCCACCGCCGCCCACTCGACGTCGCGCAGCGCCACCGGGGCGTCGACGCCGACCGGGTCGTGCGCGAACGTCGCCGGCAGCTCGGCGAGCCCCTCCAGGATCGCGAGGTTGGCGAGCGGCAGGTGCAGCAGCGAGTAGCCGCCCTCGAGCAGCGCGACCGCCCGCCCGCCGCAGACCTCGTCGGCCAGCGCCACGGCGCGGTCCGCCAGCGCGCGGAACCCGGGCACGGTGATCGACATGCGCCCGAGCGGGTCGGTCGCCGACGCGTCCTGCCCCGCGGCGATCAGCAGCAGCTCGGGCCGGAACGCGCGCACCGCCGGCGCCACGATGCGGTCGAACGCGTGCGCATAGCCTGCGTCGCCCGTCCCCGCCGGCAACGGGACGTTGACGTTCGCACCCTCCGCGCCGCGGGTGTCCAGGCCGCCGGTGTGGGCGGGGTAGAGCCCGTCCTGGTGCAGCGAGACCGTCAGCACCGACGGGTCGTCGAGGAAGATCTCCTCGGTCCCGTTGCCGTGGTGCACGTCCCAGTCGACGATCGCCACGCGCGCCAGCCCGCGCTCGCGCTGCGCCCAGCGCGCCGCGATCGCGATGTTGTTGACGAGGCAG
>DATHJG010000474.1:0-4700 GCA_035489875.1 Solirubrobacteraceae bacterium
GAGGAAGAAGCGGTAGCCGGTCGACGCGTCCGGGTCGGTGACCTGCTCGAGGTTGTTGTTCGCGGTGACGTCGACCAGCAGCGGGTGCCGGCCTTCCTTCGCGCCGGTGAACTGCTTGGTCTCGTGGTTCGGCGCCTGGTAGTGCTCGGACACGATCCGCCCCGCCGGGTCGAGCACGACGCGGTAGATCCACTCGATGTCGGTCGTCCGGCCCCACCGGGCCATCAGCGCCGGCGTGTTCGTGCCGCCGTCCTCGTTCGACCAGATCATCGTGTACTCGATCGTCGTGCTCCCGTCCGCGCCGGTGCCGATCGTGTGGTACTCGAGCAGCGGCACGTCGGTCGCGTTGTTCTCGTAGCGGCCGGGGATCTCGGGCAGGTCGCGGCCGTAGAGGATCGGCGCGTAGCGGGCAGCGAGGTCGTCGGTCGCGGCGAGCGACGGCGCGAGCCGCGTCACCTTGGCGCCGCGGGCGCCGGGCGGGGACTTGGCGCGGTCGAACGCGACCGTGACGTTGTGACGGCCGCGGTCGAGCGGGCCGAGCGCGACGTCGTACGTGAACCGCTGGGCGCCCGCGAACAGCACGACGTCCTGCGAGTAACGGCCGTCGACGGACACGCGCAGCACAGCCGACTCCCGCCCGGCCGAGCCCCAGTAAGAGCCCGGCGCGGAGGCGGTGAGCGCGAGCCGCGCCTCACCCTGGGCGTGGGTGACGAACTGCTTCTGGGCGAGCGGCCGATCGCGGGCGTCGGCAGCGGCGGGTGCGAGCAGCGCGAGCGCAGCGAGCGTCGCGCCCGCGAGCGGGCGTGGGTTCAGCATCGATCTCCCCTGTCTGGAGTCGGAAACGACCCGGCGGACGATCGCGCGCCGCCGCGGTGCGCGGGTGAACGGCCGGTGACTAGGCCGGGACGCTCGTGCCCGAGCGTTCCTCGCCCGCGCGCAGGAGCCGGTCGCGCAGCGCGGCCTGCTCCTCCGGGCTCGGGTCCCACTGGGCGGGATCCGGCAGGTCGTCGACCGACTGCAGCCCGAACAGCTTCAGGAAGAGCGGCGTCGTGCGGTACAGGACGGCGCCGAACTGCGAGCGGCCCGCCTCCTCGATCAGCCCGCGCTCGACGAGCGCGGTGGTCGCCGACTCCGACGCCACGCCGCGGATGCGCGCGACCTCGGGGCGGGAGACCGGCTGCAGGTAGGCGACGATCGAGAGCGTCTCGGCCTGCGCGGGCGTCAGCCCCGGGGTGCGCGGGCGCGCGAGCAGCCGCCGCGCAGCCTCCTCGGCGTCGGGATGCGAGGCGAGCGTCCAGCCGCCGGCCAGCTCGCGCAGCACAAGGCCGCGCCCGTCGAGCGTGACCGCCAGCGCGCGCAGCCCGGTGACGACCTCGTCCTCCTCGACGCGCAGCGCGTCGGCGAGCTCCTCGACCGGGACCGGATCGGGCGCGAGGAACAGCAGCGCCTCGAGCTGGCGCTCCAGCTCCATCACGCCACCGCCCCGACCGCGGGCACCGTCGTGTCCGCCCGCACCGTGATCTCGCCGAACGACTCGCCCTGGTCCCAGTCGGCCTCGCCCGCCTTGTAGAGCTCCAGCAGCGCGAACAGCGTGACCGCGACCGTCATGCGATCGGCGCCCCGCACCGCGTCGTCGAACGAGAACCTCCCGCGCCGCAGCAGCCTGCGCAGCACCGCGAGCCGCTCGGGCAATCCGACCCGCGGCATCGCCAGGTGGCCGAGGTCGATCGGCGGCGGCGTGCGCAGCAGCCCGCCGAGCGCCTGGCCGAGTACGGTCGGGTCGTACGCCTGCTCGGCCTGCTCGAGCGGTGCGCGGCGCAACACCGGCGGCAGCGGGGCGGAGCGGTAGAGCACGGCCTGCTCGGCCTCGCGGCGGGCGGCGAGGAAGCCGCCGGCGCCGCGGAAGCGGGCGTAGGCGAGCATGCGCTCGAGCAGCTCCTCGGCCGCCTCGGCCGGCGCCAGTTCGCCGAGCTCCTCGATCTCCTCGCCCGGCAGCATCAGGCGCGACTTCAGCTCCAGCAGGGCCGCGATCAGCACCAGGAACTCGGTCGCGGACTCGAGATCGAGCTCGTCGCGCGCCTCCAGGTGGTCGAGGTACGCGAGCACGATCTCGGCCAGCTCGACCTCGAGCAGGTCCAGCTCGTCGCGCAGGATCAGCGACAGCAGCAGGTCGAACGGCCCGGCGAAGACATCGAGGTCGAGCTCCAGCCGGGTGATCGTCGTGGACGCCACGAGCTGTGCAGGCTAGAAGCCCACGCGGCGGATCAGCGCAGGCTCGGGCGGCGGGCCGGGCCTACCCCCATGGCTTCCCGGACGTCCGCGACCGTGCCCGACGAGATCGCCCGGGCCTTCTCCGCCCCGGCCTCCAGGATGTCCTCGAGCGCGTCCTCGTCGGCCCGCAGGTCGGCGTAGCGCTCGCGGACCGGCGCCAGCCACGCGGCGATGTCGTCGCCCACCGCGGTCTTGAAGTCGCCGTATCCCGCGCCCTCGAACGCCCGCTCCACGTCCTCGGGCGTGACGCCGCGCGCGATCGCGAGGATCTCGATCAGGTTGGAGATGCCGGGCTTGTCCGGCGCGCGCACGACCTCGCTGCCGGAGTCGGTCTGCGCGCGCTTGAACTTGCGCCGGATCGCGTCGGGCTCGTCGAGCACGTACACGGTGCCCTGCTCGGTCCCGCCGGTGGTCGACATCTTGCGCTCCGGCTCCTGCAGGTCGCCCACGCGCGCGCCGACCTGCGGGATGCGCGCCTCGGGCACGACCAGCGTCTCGCCGAAGCGCTCGTTGAAGCGGCGCGCGACGTCGCGCATCAGCTCCAGGTGCTCGCGCTGGTCCTCCCCCACCGGCACCTCGTGGGCGCGGTAGGCGAGCACGTCGGCGGCCTGCAGCACCGGGTACATCAGCAAGCCCGCGGAGACGAGCTGGCGCTGCGCGACGGACTTGTCGCGGAACTGGTGCATGCGGTTGAGCTCGCCGATCGCGGTGACCGGCGTCAGCAGCCAGCACAGCTCGGTGTGCTCGGCCACGTCGCCCTGGCGGAAGAGGATGCAGCGCTCGGGGTCCAGCCCGGCCGCCATCAGGATCGCCGCGGTGTCGTACACGCGCTCGCGCAGCGTCGCCGGCTCGTAGTCGACCGTGATCGCGTGGAGGTCGACGATGCAGTAGATCGACGGGTCCGCGCGGTCCTGGCCCTCGACGTACTGGCGGATCGCCCCGATGTAGTTGCCGAGGTGCTTGCGCCCGGTGGGCTGGATGCCGGAGAAGATGACCATGCGGACCCGGCGAGGATATCCCGGTAAGAGTCCGTTTCAGAAAGACCGTGCGTCGGTATCCGGCGTGCGGGACTTCTGAAACGTGCTCTAAGCGCCCGGACACAGCTCGTTCACGCCCGACCGGGGGGTGACGGCCGTACCCTTCGCGGCGTGCGTGGCCAACTTGACGGCGGCCGCCTGTGGCTGGCCGTCGCGGCAGCGACGGCCCTGTTCGTCGTGGCGGACTTCGTGCGCTACCCGTTCGGGGGCGCCCAGACCGGCCGTGCCGCGGGCGCCGCGGGCGAGCTGACGCTGCTCGTCCCCGCCGGCGACGCCACAGACCCCGCTGCCGCCGACGTGCGCCGGAGACCGCGCGCGCACGTGTTCGGGATCGCCGCCGACGCCGGGGCGAAGGCCGCGCTCGCCGGCCTCGTGAGCACGCTCGACGCCAGCGGCGAGGTCCCCTGGCCAAGCGCGTTGCGTACGCCGGAGATCGTTCACGCGTTCATCACAGATACGGTGCAACGCGGCGCCGCCGTCTCGTTCGCGTAACCACCTGTTCACTCTGCTCACGTCGCATCCACTGTCGCGGCCGCTTGCGGCGTCGGGTCGCGGGCATTCCATGAAGGCCGCGCGCATGAACGTGCGTACACGTGCCGTGCTGCTGCCGGTCGTCGGCATGGCCGCCGTCCCACGCCTCGCGCCAGCGTCCGACCCGTCGACCGCCACGCCCGTGATCGTCGCGCGCCTGCCGGGAGCGAGCGGGGTGCGGTGGTTCCTCGTCGCGCTCGGCCGCCCGGCCCGCGGCCGCGATCCGATCGCGACGGTGCGACTGTTCACGCGCGTGAACACAGGCCGCCGCGCGCCGCCCTGGTCGACTGCACGCTCGGGCAGGTCGACCGGCGCTGTCCTGCAAGTTGACGCGCCTGTTCGCCCGCCGCCGCCCCGGCCGTTACCATCCGGTGACCGCCGGTCACAGAACCGGCCGCCAACACCTCATCAACTCCGGTGGCCCCCATGTCAACAGCCCTCATCGACATCCGTCAGCAGGCCGAGCTGCGGCTCAACGAGCTCGAGCCGTACCTCCTGGAGGCCGAGCAGCTCCGCTCGGTCCTCGCCGCGATCGAGGCGCAGGAGCCGCCGCGTCCCGAGCCCGCACGGAGGCGGCTGGGTGCCGTCGCCAGCCACGGCCTGCGCGCACCGCAGGGCGCCAACAAGCGCCGCATCCTCGCCGCGGTCCTCGAGCGCCCGGGCGTCACCGCGGCCGAGGTCGCGCAACAGACAGGGCTGAAGCGCACGGTCGTGGCGTCGACGATGAGCCGGCTCAAGCGGAACGGCGAGCTCGAGCAGCATGGCCGGGGAGCCCGCGTGCCCGCGCGCCGCGAGGCCGAGACGCGCGAGCTGCTCGGATGCTGAGCCGCCCGGCGGCGTGACGCGCCGGGATGAGCCGGC
>DATHJG010000475.1:0-4898 GCA_035489875.1 Solirubrobacteraceae bacterium
GTACCGCTTCGACCACCGGCAGTGCCCCCAGCAGGCGAAAGGAGCAGTCAAAGTTCGGCATCGCGCAGCGATGCGAGGCATAGCGCTGAAGCGCTGCCGAGACGGCTCGGCGGCGGTGCCAACGCGGCAGCTTCGTCGACCCCTACATGTCGTCGATCCAGCGAGCGAAGTCTTCGGCGAGGTCGTCCGGGTTGGCGCGACGGTTCTGCTCCGCGATCTCGTCGTAGTACTCCAGCTCGTGGATGAGGACGGGGATCTGGCGCCCGAAGATCCGGGCGATCGTCCCGTCGTGATGGAGCTGCCGCGCGGTCGTCACCAGGACATCAGTGAACCTCACCGAGATCTGCTCGACCTTTTCCATCGCCGCCTCGAAATCCTCGTCCTCCTCCTCGTCGGAGTACCAGAGGCCGAGGTCGCGCAACCAGGTTTCAGCATGCGCCGCCCCCTCGGGGTCCTTCTCTGGGTCACCAAGCACCCCGAGTTCGTTCTGGAGCCAGAACGCAAAGTTCCAACGGGCCTCATCCGCATCCGATGCGACCGGCGAACCGGGGCCTCGACCTAACGACGGCGTTGTCTGCGCGACCCGGGCCTCGGTGTTGAACCCGACCTCCACGGTGAGCGAGCGCGGATCGTTTCCCTGGTCCACGTAGAACGAGACGACGTACACGTCGGAGGCGATGTCAGACGGCGTCAGGTCGAGGGCACAGACGATGAACCGCTTGGCGTAGGACTCGAAGGAAGGCATCGCGCGCGCAGCATAGGGAGGCGCGCGAGGCCGTGCTCGCGTGCAAGGGCGCCTGCGCTCCCCGCTGCTGAGTTGAGGCAGAAGGAGCAGTCCCGACGGGTCCGTGCGACCCGCCGCTCCTACAGGCGGAAGCGCACGAGCGACGAAGGCGACGAACCTTGTCCGGAGCTTCAGTGCCGGACCTGTCGGCGAACCGCCATCGCGAACGCGATCAGGGCGGTAGCCAGGGCGGCAAACGCCCCCGGCCCGAGGTCATAGCCGCTGTAAAGCTCGCCGCGAGGCAGCATCCAGATGGTCAGTGCAATGGCGGGTGGGGCCGAGAACATCACGATGAGCGGCCGGTAGAGAAGGGCTCCCGCGCCGATGCCGCACGCGCAGGCGAGCATGCCGAGCGTAAAGCCTGGCTCGGTGTCCCAGCCGGCGATGGTGAGCGGTTGCCCGTCATCGGTGCCGTAGAACCACGGCAGCAGGAGCGACACCGCTAGCGCGGGGCCAGCCAGCTTCCACGCCCAACCGCGCATCGCCAGAAAGGTAGCTCCGGCGATTCGGCGTCGTCCACTCACCCGTTGCCGCCGCTTCCGCTTGGAAGCACAGTTACCCGGGCCGATTGGTCAGCCGCTCGTCAGCGCGCGGCCCCGAGATACACGAGATTTCCTTCGGGGTCCCGCGTCTGGGCGACCCGCTCGCCCCACGGTTGATCCACGGGCTCGGCAACAACGGGCGCACCCGAGGCGCGCAGTGCTTCGAGCGCCGCGTCGACGTCGTCGACGTAGACCCAGTAGCCGAAGCGCTCCACGTCGCTCTCGCCGCCAGCCCCAATGCCGATACTCGAGCTCCCAAGGAGCAGTCCTCAGGCAACGCCGGCGACGCCTATCAGGGTGCCTTCGGGATCCGTGAAGTGACCGACGACGAGGCCGTTCGGTGATGTCGCCGGCCCCATCACTCGGATGCCTCCGAGGCTCTCGGCTCGCTGCAACGCAACCTCGACATCCGCGACGCCTACGTAGAAGACAGCGTGGCTCTCGTAGCTCGGTCCGCCGCCGACCCCACCGCGGATGCCTGTTCCGTCCTCCGAGGTCATGAGGTCCAGGAACCCATAGCTCTCCGGCTCGGATACCTCGTGCGCCACAGGCGAGGGCGTGTCGAACTTCCAGGCGAAGAGGTCGCCGTAGAAGCCACGGAGCTTCTCCGGATCGTTGCCGATGATCTCGAAGTGCACCACAGGTTGTCCCATGATCAGTCCTCTCTCGCCGATTGCCGTCGCAACTGTAGGACTGGCCCGATCGCGGAATCTCATCGCTGCGCTGCGCGACAGGCGACACTAGAAGCGATCCTCGAAGCGTTTCGGACCTCTCCGAGTACCGTGAACTGGATGCGCGCTCCGATCACATTGGACCTCCACCTGCCGAGCTTCAACTACCCCGACACGGGGCCGGAGGCGGTCTTCGAGCGCCTCGTCGAGATCGCGGTCACGGCGGAGGGGTCCGGCTTCAGCTCCGTCTCGGTGATGGACCACCTGCACCAGATCCCCGGGGTCGGGCCGCAGACCAACTGGATGTTCGAGGGCAACACGATGCTGGCCGCGCTGGCGGCCCGTACGTCGAAGGTGAGCCTGGGCCTGCTCGTCGGCGGCGTGACGTACCGCAATCCGGCGCTGCACGCCAAGATCACCACCACGCTGGACGTCATCTCGGGCGGCCGGGCATGGCACGCGCTCGGCGCGGCGTGGTTCGAGGACGAGCACCGTGCCTACGGCTTCGAGTTCCCGCCGCTCGCCCGCCGCTTCGAGATGCTGGAGGACGCGCTGCAGATCGCGCGCGCGATGTTCACGCAGGAGCGCGCGACCTTCGAGGGCCGCCACTTCCGCGTCGACGGGGCGCTGAACAACCCCAAGCCGCTCCGCGGGGACATCCCGATCGTCATCGGCGGCAGCGGCGAGCGCAAGACGCTGCGGTTGGTGGCACAGCACGCCGACGGCTGCAACGTGTTCGGCGACGCGGCGCAGGCCAAGCACCTGATGCAGGTCCTCGCGGCCCACTGCGAGGAGATCGGGCGCGACCCGGCCGAGATCACCAAGACGCGGATCGGCACGCTCGCGATCGCGCCGACGCACGAGGCGGCGATGGCCAAGGTGGACGTCCTCAAGCGCGCCGGCATGCCCGAGGAGCGCCTCAACACGGTGCTCATGGCCGGAGACCCGGACGAGGTCGCCGAGCAGGCCGCCGCCTTCCTCGACGCCGGCATCGAGGGCCTCACCATGACCATCCCGGACGTGCACAACCTCGAGACGGTGGCGCTTGCGGGCCGCACCCTCGGGCCGGTGTTCGCATCGCAGCCGGCGTGACGACCCAGTAGAGGAGACGCCGCGCTCACGCGGCGTACCCGGTCGCCTTGTCGACCGTCACGCGCACGATCAGCCTGACCGCGCCGGGTGGGTCGGGGTCGGGGTCGTGCCCGTCGTACGTCCACGACAGCGCGGTGTCGAACGCGCGCCCGCTGTCCGGCTCGATCGTCGCGCGACCGCGCAGCTCGACGTAGTTGTACGGGTCCTCGGCGTCGAGCACCGTGACGCTCGCGCGCGGGTCGCGCACGAGGTTGCGGTGCTTGCGTCGCCCGGCGACCGTGGAGAACAGCACGTCGTCGCCGTCGCGGCCGACCCACATCGCCGACGTCTGCGGCCCGCCATCGGGATTGACCGTGGCGAGCACGGCGAAGTGGCGGCCGTCGAGCAGCCGGCGGATCTCGTCGTTGAGTGCAATGCCCATCCGCGGCAGGCTACGCGGACGCTCGTGTTCCGGCGGCGCGGCGTCGCTAGCCTCCGGCAGGTGTTCGAGCTCGTCGTGCAGTTCGTGGTCGCGCCGCTGCTCGTGGGCGCCGCCTCGGTCGCGGCGCGCCGGTGGGGACACGGGATCGGTGGCCTGGTGAGCGCGTTCCCGGCGATCGTCGGCTCGGTGCTGCTGATCGGAGCGCATCGCCACGGCGCCTCGTTCGCGGCGGAGCAGGCCACGGGCACGCTCCTGGGGCTGGCGGCGCTGAGCGGCTTCGCGCTCGCGTACGGGCGGACGGCGCTGCTCGCCTCCTGGCCCTTGAGCCTTGCAGCCGGATGGGCGGTCGCCGCCGCGACGGCCGGACTCGCCGGAGCCGTCGGGGCGAACCTGCTGGGCGCGCTGGCGACGGCGGTCGCGTCGCTCGCGCTCGCCCATCAGGGCCTTCCGCGCCCCATGCTCCCGGAGTCCTGGCTCGAACCGCCGCGCTGGGATCTCGCGCTGCGCATGGCACTCACCGCGCTGCTCGTCGTCTCGCTCGCCGCCGTGGCGGGATGGCTGGGCCCGACGGCGGGCGGAATCCTCGCCGCCCTGCCCGTGCTCGCCTGCATCCTCGCGGCGTTCACCCACGAGCGCCACGGCGGAGCCGCCGTCGCGCAGCTCCTCCGAGGCATGCTCAGCGGCATGGCCGGGTTCGTCGTGTTCTGCGTGCTCGTCGCCACGCTCGTCGACGATGCCGGCGTCGCGGTCACGTTCCTGGCGGCCACGGGCGCGGCGCTCTCCACCCAGGCGGCCGTGGCGTGGGTCTCGACGCGCTCGGCGCCGGCGGGTCGACCCGCCCTCGCGCGCCACGGCGCCACCTGAGTCCTCGGCCCGGAGGCGTCGAGCGCAGTCGCGTCCGCGCCACGACGAGCCGCAGCGAGCTCCGCGGCTCGTCGGGTCGCAGGGCGCACGACATCGCCGCGGCGAGCTCGACCAGGGAGTGGACGAGCGGGTTCTCGTCGTCGGGACGCCAGACGAGGCGCGTCGCGACCCCGGGCCCGTCCGTCAGTGGGATCGCGATCACGCCGGGATGCGGCAGGCCGCCCGCGACGGATGCCGGGATCGTGGCGATCGCCCGGCCGGCGGCGACCACGCGCAGCGCTTCGTCGGGGTTCTCGACCCGGTCGTCGGTCAGCGGTGCGGGTCCGCGGCGTTGCCGGTCGAGGGTCCAGAAGGCGCGCCATTGCGGATGGAGCCCCGGGCAGCCGGGGAACGGCTCGTCGAGGAGGTCGTCGACGCACAGCTCGTGGTTCCGGGCGAGCCGGTGGCCGACGGCCATGAGGACCAGCATCTGACTGGTCTCCAGGGTGAGCGCGCTGAGTCCGTCCTCTGGCGGCGGCTCCACG
>DATHJG010000476.1:0-2943 GCA_035489875.1 Solirubrobacteraceae bacterium
GCTCGGGCTGGCGAAGGCGACGATCGCCGCCTACGAGGACTTCGAGGCCGTGGCGGTCAACGTCGCCGGCTGCGGGTCGGGGATGAAGGACTACGCGCACCTGCTCGCCGACGACCCCGAGTGGGCGGAGCGCGCCGCCGCCTTCTCGGCGCGCGTCAAGGACGTCAGCGAGCTGCTCGCCGAGCACGAGCCGCGGGCCCCGCGCCATCCGCTCCCGCTGCGCGTCGCCTACCACGACGCCTGCCATCTCGCCCATGCGCAGGGCGTGCGCGCCCAGCCGCGGGCGCTGCTGCGGGCGATCCCGGAGCTCGAGGTGGTCGAGCCGGCCGACTGGGAGATCTGCTGCGGCTCGGCCGGGATCTACAACCTCGTGCAGCCCGCGGCGGCGGCGGAGCTGGGGGCGCGCAAGGCGGCCAACCTGGTCGCCAGCGGCGCCGAGGCGGTCGCCGCCGGCAACCCGGGCTGCGCGCTCCAGATCGCCGCGCACCTCGATGGGCGCGAGCTTCCGATCTACCACCCGATGACCCTGCTGGACCACTCGATCAGAGGAACCCGCCCATGAAGCTCGACGTCGCCCCGGCCCGCGAGGAGCAGTTGCAGGAGATCCTGAGCTCGGAGCCGCTCGACTTCGTCGCCGAGCTGCACGCCCGGTTCGGCGCGCGCCGGCGGGAGTTGCTGGCCGCGCGGCGCGAGCGGGCGGCGGAGCTGGCGCGCGGCGGGACGCTCGACTTCTTGCCCGAGACGCGCGAGGTGCGGGAGGGCGAATGGCAGGTGGCCGCGCCGCCGCGCGACTACCTGGATCGGCGCGTCGAGATCACCGGGCCGACCGATCGCAAGCTCGTGATCAACGCGCTCAACTCTGGCGCGCGCGGGTTCATGGCCGACTTCGAGGACGCGAACTCGCCCACCTGGGCCAACCAGGTCGGCGGGCACGTCAACCTCGTCGACGCGATCGAGGGGACGATCGAGTACACGAGCTCGGAGGGCCGCGAGTACTCGTTGAACCCCCAGACCGCGACGCTGCTCGTGCGCCCGCGCGGGTGGCACCTGCCGGAGAAGCACGTGGAGATCGACGGCGAGCCGGCGTCGGGATCGCTCTTCGACTTCGGGCTGCACGTGTTCCACGGCGGCCGGCGGCTGGCCGAGCGCGGGCGCGGGGTGTTCTTCTACCTGCCGAAGCTCGAGCACCACCTCGAGGCGCGGCTGTGGAACGACGCGTTCCGCTTCGCCGAGGACCACTTCGGGCTCGCGCGCGGGACGCTGCGGGCCACGGTCCTGATCGAGACGCTCCCGGCCGCGTTCCAGATGGACGAGATCCTCTACGAGCTGCGCGAGCACTCGCTCGGCCTCAACGCCGGGCGCTGGGACTACATCTTCTCGATGATCAAGTGCTTCCGCGACCGGCCGGAGTTCGTGCTCCCCGACCGCAACGACGTGACGATGACCGTGCCGTTCATGCACGCGTACTCCGAGCAGCTGGTCAAGACGTGCCATGCGCGCGGGGCGTTCGCGATGGGCGGGATGGCGGCGCTGATCCCGTCGCGGCGCGATCCGGAGGCCAACGACCGGGCGATCGCGGCCGTGCACGAGGACAAGCGGCGCGAAGCGGAGGCGGGGTTCGACGGCACATGGGTCGCGCACCCGGACGTCGTGCCGGTCGCCACGGAGGAGCTCGACCGCGTGCTCGGCGATCGGCCGAACCAGATCTCCAGGCAGCGCCCGGACGTGTCGGTCGGCGCGGCCGAGCTGCTCGACGCCGCCTCCACCCCGGGCTCGATCACCGAAGCGGGGCTGCGCAGCGACGTCAACGTCGGGTTCCAGTACATCTCGTTCTGGCTCGGCGGGCGGGGCGCCGCGGGAATCGACAACCTGATGGAGGACGCCGCCACCGCGGAGATCTCCCGCTCGCAGATCTGGCAGTGGATCCGGCATGGCGAGTTCACGCGTGAGCGCGTGCGCGCCGTACTCGAGGAGGAGATGGCCAAGATCCACGCGGAGGTCGGCGACGAGGTGTGGGAGAAGGGCCGGCCGGAGGACACGCGGCGCGTGTTCGAGCAGGTCGCGCTCGGCGAGGAGTTCCCCGAGTTCCTCACGCTGCCGGCGTACGAGCTGCTCGACTGAGACCCCGCAGCGCGCTCGCGACGTAGACGGCGCGCGCGGCGTCCAGATCGGCGAGCGTGAGCGCGCGCGGGCGGGCGCCGGAGCGCGCGACCGCGACGCCCGGGAGGATGCGGCCGTCGGCTGGCGGCGTATACAGCGTGCCGTCCTCGGCTTGGACGACGACGCTCGTGCGGCTGGTCTCCAGCACGTAGCCGTCGGCGTCCAGCAGGAGCGGGAGCGTGACGGGATCGTCGGCCTCGTGGGACTCCAGCAGCGTGCGGTCGCGCCACTTGTGCGGCCCGAGGCCGCCAGGCAGGACGACCGGGCGGAGAACGACCGGCTCCAGCTCGCCGAGGGCGGCGACGGCGATCGCGGCGTCCTCGCCGGGGACGACGTCGATCCGCAGCCGCGCCCGCTCGTGCCCGCGCGCCGCGGCGGCGACGCGCGCGCCGAGGTCCTGCGGCGGCGGGAGCCGGTAGAGCGTGCGGAGGCTCGCGGCCAGCCGCGCGAGGTGGGCATCCAGGGCCCGCGGCTCCCCGTCCTCCAGCAGCACGGTCTCGTAGAGCCCGGCGGCGGGATCGGGCCGCGGCACCGGCCTGGGCCCCCGCCGAACATACACGGGGCCTGGCCCCGCGCGGGGACCGGCATGAACGGGGTCTGACCCCGCGCGGGGACCGACCTCACGCGCAGCGGGCTCTGTCCCCATGCCGCGGTCTCGCGGCGGCTCGGCGCCGATCGCCGCGAGCAGCGGCGCGGCCTTCGCGGCGGCCTCGCGCGCCTCGTCCGCGCCGTTCGAGTCGGCGACGATCCCCCCTCCCGCGCCGAGCCAGATCCGCGGCCCGC
>DATHJG010000477.1:0-3281 GCA_035489875.1 Solirubrobacteraceae bacterium
GTCAGAGCAGGTCACATCGGACTCCAAAGGGAGGCACCATGAGGTTCAGCAAGATCACTCCCGCCCTGCGCTCCAAGGCGCAGGCGGCGGACAACTCGAACTCGAACACGAACAGCGGTCGCCGCCGCCGGCGCCGTCGCATGCGCCGTCGCAACCGCTCGAACACCAACACGTAGCTCCGCCGTCCAGACCGGAGACCAGAGCGGCCCGCCACGCCTCGGCGGGCCGCTCGCGTCGTTGAACCATGTCCCTTCGCTCCCGCCTCCACCGCTTTCTGCGCCCCTCGGCGCACGACACGCGCATCGTCGAGCAGGCGCCCGCGGTCGCCGCCGCCGAGATCGTGCGGTGCTTCTGGCCGCTCACGCGCCCCTACCGGCGCTGGATCGCGTTCGGCCTGCTCCTGCTGTTGATCGTGCCGGTGATCGACACGCTCGAGATCTACCTCTTCAAGCTGGTGGTCGACGACGTGCTCGTGCCGCGGGAGCTCTCGGCACTGTTTCCGATCGCCGCGGCGTACCTCGGCCTCGCGTTGTTCGGCGCGCTGGCGTCGTTCGGTGACGAATACGTCGCCACGTGGGTCGGCGAGCGGTTCCTGCTCGACCTGCGCGCCAAGCTCTACGGCCACGTCCAGCTGCTCAGCGCCGACCAGCTCGGCCAACGCCGCGTCGGCGACCTGCTGGCCCGGCTGACCGGCGACGTCCAGGCGATCGAGCGCTTCCTGCTCTCGGCGCTGGGCGAGGGTGTCAGCGCCGTCTTCCGGATCGTCCTGTTCACCGGCGCCCTGGTCTTCCTGTCGTGGAAGCTCGCGCTCGCGGCGCTGGTCGTGGTCCCGCTGTTCTACTTCGCCGCCCGGAGCTTCGGCCGCCTGGTCAAGCACGCGGCGCGCGAGAAGCGCCGCCGCAGCGGGTCGCTGACGGCGGTCGCCGAGGAGGCGCTGAACATGGCGCCCCTGGTGCAGACGCTCAACCGCCAGGACGCCGAGGTCGCCCGCTTCAGGCGCGAGAACGCCGCGATCATGGACGCCGAGCTCGCCGCGACGCGCATCGGCGGCCTGTACGGACCCCTCGTCGGCCTGATCGAGCTGCTCGGCGGCATGCTCGTGATCGGCTTCGGGGTCTGGGCACTGTCCGCGGGCGAGCTGACGCTCGGAGGCCTGCTGGTGTTCATCACCTACCTCGCACAGCTGTACTCGCCGATCCGGGCGCTCGGGCAGCTCTCGAACTCGATCTTCGCCGCCGCAGCGGGCGCCGAGCGCGTCCTGGAACTGCTCAACGAGGCGCCGACGGTGACCGACGCCCCGCACGCCCGTCCGCTGCCCGCGCGCGTACGCGGTCAGCTGGACGTGTGCGGGCTCACCTACTCGCACCCGGCCGCCGAGCATCCGGCGCTGCGAGACATCTCGTTTCGCGTCCGGCCCGGGGAGATCGTCGCGCTCGTGGGTCCCAGCGGCGCCGGC
The DNA here is from genome assembly GCA_035489875.1 of Solirubrobacteraceae bacterium. Lineage (GTDB taxonomy): Bacteria > Actinomycetota > Thermoleophilia > Solirubrobacterales > Solirubrobacteraceae > DASQMT01. The sequence continues at coordinate 1,457 of DATHJG010000477.1, forward strand.
AAGTCCACGCTCGCGCGGCTGCTCGTGCGCTTCGCCGACCCTCAGCAGGGTGAGATCCGGCTCGACGGCCACGATCTGCGGGACCTCACGCTCGCCTCGTTGCGCGAGCACGTCGGCCTGCTGCTGCAGGACACCTACCTGCCCGACGTCAGCGCGCGGGAGGCGATCGGCCATGGCCGGGCGGGTGCAAGCGACGCCGAGATCGAGGCGGCGGCGCGCGCCGCCGGCGTCCATGAGGTCCTGGCGGCGCTCCCGGAGGGCTATGCGACGCGGATCGGGCCGGGCGGCCGGCGCCTGTCCGGCGGTGAGCGGCGCCGGCTGGCGATCGCCCGCGCGTTCGTCCGCGACACGCCGGTGCTGATCCTCGACGAGCCGACGACGGGACTGGACGAGGCGGCGCGCGACCGGCTGCTGGAGCCGCTGCAGGCACTCGCGCGCGGGCGCACGACGATCGTGATCAGCCACGATCCAGCGGTCGTGGGCTGGGCCGATCGCGTGAGCGAGCTCCGCGACGGGGTGCTGATGCCGGTCCGCGGCGTGCCATGGGCGGCGGTCTCGTGAGACCGCTCGGCCGCGGCCGCGAGATCGTGCCCGGAACGACGATCCTCGAGCACCTGCACCGCTCCGCGGGACTCGACGTCTACGACGCCTGGAACGAGCCGCGCGGCTGCCGCGTGATCGTCAAGACCCCGCGGCCGGACCGGCTGCACAGGCCCGGCGCGCGAGCGCGGCTGCTGCGCGAGGGGCGTCTGCTCAAGCGGCTGACGCATCCGCACATCGTGCGCGCCTACGAGGTCTGCGGCGGCGCTCGCCCCGTGATCGTGATGGAGACGCTGACCGGCGCGACCGTCGAGCATCTGATCACCCACGCGCGCCGGCCGCTGAGCGCGCGCGAGCTGGCCAACCTCGGAGCGCATCTCGCCGGTGCGCTGCGCCACCTCCACGCCCGGGGGATCCTTCACCTCGACCTCAAGCCATCCAACGTGGTCGCCGAGCACGGGCGCGCCAAGCTCATCGATCTCTCCCACGCCCGGCCGCCTGGCCGCATGCGCGCGGGCAACGGCACCTGGTGCTACATGGCGCCCGAGCAGGCCCGCGGCGGCGAGATCGGCCCCGCGGCCGACATCTGGGGCCTCGGGATCGTGCTCTACGCCGCCGCCCTGAGAGCCAACCCGCTCGCCGACATCGCCGACGAGCTCGACGTCGACGAGCCCCAGCTCCACACCCGCCTGCCGCTGCTCCGGCAAGCACGACCGCGCCTGCCTGCCGAGCTGAGCACGCTGATCGACGCCTGCCTGGAACCCCGGCCGGACCATCGCCCCGAGCTCGACCACGCGCTGCGCCGGCTCTACGCGCACTCCTGACGCACCGCTTGGGTGAGACGGTTCTCATGCTGGCCTCACCGGCGGCTCACACGCCGCGGCGATAACACAGCCATGACAACGAACCGTGAACGAGGGCGGTGGACCGCCCGATGACCATCCAGCTGCTGTTCGCCGCGGTGCCGGCCTACGGCGACGTGCTGCCTCGTCTCGGCCTCGACGTGGCCGCGATCGCCACGCTCGTCTACGGACTCTTCTATCGGCGGCACGAGCGCATGGACCTCGTGGTCGTCTACGCGTTGTTCAACATCGGCCTGTTCCTCGCGCTGCTGGTGATCGCCAGTGGCGAGCTGAGCATGGGCGTCGGCTTCGGCCTGTTCGCCGTGCTGTCGATCGTGCGCCTGCGCAGCGAACCGTTCTCCAACCGCGAGCTCGCGTACTTCTTCGTCGCGCTCGTGCTGGCGCTCGTGTGCGCGATCGACCTCGGCAACCTCGTATTCGCC
>DATHJG010000478.1:0-2663 GCA_035489875.1 Solirubrobacteraceae bacterium
GATGCCGGCGGCGGTCAATACGGCGAGCCGCTGGACGAGCGCCGCGACCCCCTCGAACTCCGGTGCCCGGGGCGCGCTCATGTGGCCTCCCGCACGGTGAGGCGGCCCCGGCGATCGAGCGCCAGCTCGCCGACCGCCGCCAGCCTGCGTCCCGCCGCACCACGCTCGACGTGCAGGACCGCGTCGAATGCGCTGACCGCCTGGCGCGCCACCGCATCCACCGATAGGCCCGCGAGAGTGCCGAGCGCCTCGAGCCTGGCAGGTACGTCGGCGAGCGAGTTGGCGTGCACCGTTCCCGCGCCCCCGTCGTGGCCGGTGTTGAGCGCGCCGAGGAGCTCACGCAGCTCGGCGCCGCGGCACTCGCCCACCACGAGGCGGTCCGGGCGCATGCGCAGGGATTCGCGCACGAGCCGGTCGAGCCCGATCGCGCCCGCACCGTCGAGGTTGGCCTGCCGCGCCTCAAGTGCGACGACGTGCGGATGCGCGACGCGGAGCTCGGCGACATCCTCGACGATGACGATCCGCTCCTGTGCGGGCGCCTCGGCCAGCAACGCCGCCAGCAAGGTTGTCTTGCCGCTGCCACCGGCACCCGTGACCAGCAGGTTGGCGCGTCGCGCGACGAGGCCCCGGATGCGGTCGGCACCGATCGCGCCGAAGAATCCGTCCGCGTCGAGCTCGGTCAGCGAGAACGGCCTAGCCCGGGGAAGGCGGATCGAGATCACCGCGCCGCCGGGCGACACCGGCGGGAGGACCGCGTGGACCCGGATGCCGTCGCCGAGCCGCACGTCCATGCACGGGGTCGCCTCGTCGACGTGCCGGTCGCCCGCCGCGATGAGCCGCACCGCGAGCTCACGCGCCTCCCCTGCCGGCACAACGACGCCCGGAACGGGCTCCGCACCCGCGCCCCGATCCGCCCACACGCCGCCGTCGGGATTCACGAAAACGTCCGTGACCGCCGTGTCCTCGACGAGCGATCCGAGCACGCCGAACACCGCCGCGTCCAGGGTCGCCCCGACCCCCGCATCCACCGCCGCCCGAGCCACGAACCCACTCACCCCACGAGCTTGCGCCCCCCAGGGCATCCACGACCGCGGGTCACCAACCATGTGGAAACGACGCAAGACACCGACCCGGTGAGCGCCAGGGCGGCCGGGGCCGCCTCCGCTGCCCCCGGCGGCGGATCCCGCAAAACCGTCGCACGCATCACGGCGCACGGAAGGAGATTAAAGGAAGAGGGGCGGCGCCTATTGGGGGGAACAGGCGCCGCCACAGCAACGCTGGATTGGGGGGAATCGCGGGCGTTGCGGTATCCGAGATTGCGCTCGGATGTGACCGAGTGTACTCCAAAAGGGGGACCGTGCAACCGAAGGATTCTTGCGAGTTACGCAGGATTTCGGCGGGTCAAAACCCGTGCAATCTGCGGGTCAAGACGGGGGTTAACGCGGCCTCCGGCCAGCCTACGGCCACCCCCGGTGACCACCCCTCGCCGAGGCTCTGCGTACCGCCGTTAGGATCGGAGAAACGACCGGAAATCGCGCGACCACCCAGGCTCGGCCGCGGATCGACCTGAGGATGACGACGTCCATGAATTCGATTGACAGCCTGCAGCACGAGGAGCGCCGCTTTCCCCCGACGCCCGAGTTCGTGGCCGCCGCGATCGCGAAGCCGGAGCTCTACGACGCGGCAAATGCGGACCGCCTGGGGTTCTGGGCCGACCAGGCCCGCGGCCTGCTGCACTGGCACGAGCCCTTCACGCAGACTCTCGACTGGTCGGACGCCCCGTTCGCGAAATGGTTCGCCGACGGCACGCTGAACGTCGCCTACAACTGCCTGGACCGGCACGTCGAGGCCGGCAACGGCGATCGGGTCGCGATCCACTGGGAGGGCGAGCCCGGCGACAGCCGCACCATCACGTACGCCGAGCTGACGGCCGATGTGAAGCGCGCCGCGAACGCACTCGCAGCTCTGGGCATCACGAAGGGCGATCGCATCGCGATCTACCTGCCGATGATCCCGGAGGCCGTGGTCGCCATGCTCGCGATCGCCCGCCTCGGCGCGATCCACTCCGTCGTCTTCGGCGGGTTCAGCGCCGACTCCCTGCGCGCCCGCATCGACGACGCGCAGGCCAAGCTCGTCATCACCGCCGACGGCGGCTGGCGCAAGGGCAAGGTCTTCCCGCTCAAGGACACCGTGGATGCCGCCCTCGAGGGCGACACCCCGATCGAGCACGTCCTCGTCGTGCGGCGCGGCGAGAACGACGTGCCCTGGTCCGACGGCCGTGACGTCTGGTGGCATGACGCGTTGCAGGATGCCGCGGCCGAGCACGAGGCTCAAGGCTTCGACGCCGAGAACCCGCTCTTCATCCTCTACACGTCGGGCACGACGGGAAAGCCCAAGGGCATCCTGCACACCAGCGGCGGCTACCTGACCCAGGTCGCGTTCACGCACAAGAACGTGTTCGACCTGCATCCCGAGACCGACGTGTACTGGTGCTCGGCCGACGTGGGGTGGATCACCGGCCACAGCTACGTCGTGTATGGCCCGCTCGCCAACGGCGCCACCCAGGTCATGTACGAGGGCACGCCGGATACCCCGCACCCGGGCCGCTGGTGGGAACTGATCCAGAAGTACCAGGTGTCGATCTTCTACACGGCGCCCACCGT
>DATHJG010000479.1:0-4035 GCA_035489875.1 Solirubrobacteraceae bacterium
GACGCGTTCGACAACGTGTCCGTCGGCGGGTTCGCCGGCTCGCTGTTCGGCGTGCTCGCGCTCGTCTCGGTGCCGGTGCTGATGCTCGGGGCGGTCTCGCCGTGGGCGATCCGGCTCAAGCTCGAGCGCGTCGAGGACTCGGGCGAGACCGCGGGGAGGATGTACGCGATCTCGACGGTCGGCTCGCTGGTCGGGACGTTCAGCGCGTCGCTGCTGCTGATCCCCCTCGTCGGCACGCAGCGCACGTTCCTCGTCTACGCGATCGTGCTCGCGGTCGTCGCCGCGCTCGGCCTCGGCCGGCGCTGGCTGCTCGCGCCGGCGGCCGTGGCGGCGCTGCTGCTCGTCCCCGTCGGCGTCGTCAAGGCGGCCGAGGACGGGACGGTCGTGCACGAGGCCGAGACGCTCTACCAGTACGCGCGCGTGGTCCAGTACCCCGACGGCCGGCGGCAGCTCGAGCTCAACGAGGGCCAGGCGATCCACTCGATCTGGCGGGCGAACACGGTGCTCACGGGCAACTACTGGGACGGGCACCTGACGCTGCCGTTCACGCTGCGCGACGATCCGCCGGAGAAGGTCGCGATGCTCGGCGTGGCCGGCGGCACGGTCGCTCGCGCGTACGCGAAGTACTTCCCCGACACCATCATCGACGCGGTCGAGATCGACGGCGAGCTGTTCGACATCGGGCGCAAGTGGTTCGGGCTCGCGGACCGGCCGCAGCTCCGCGTGCACGCGGACGACGCGCGGCCCTTCCTGCGCAAGGCGCAGGAGCGCTACGACTTCATCTTCCTCGACACCTACCGCCAGCCGTACATCCCGTTCTACCTCGCGACGAAGGAGTTCTTCGAGCTGGCGCGCGACCGGCTGGCGCCGGGCGGCGCGGTGATCATCAACGTCGGGCACCCGGAGAACTCGCCCCGCCTGGAGCAGGTGCTCACGGCGACCATGGGCGCCGCGTTCCCGCACGTCGTCCGCGACGCCGTGACCGACACCAACACGCTGCTGATGGGCAGCACGGCGGCGCCGTCGCGCGCCCGGCTCGAGGCCGCGGCGCAGCGGATGCCGCCGGAGCTGGCGGCCGTGGCGCGCGCGGACGCGCGCAGGCTCGAGCCGCCGCTCACCGGCGGCGACGTCTACACCGACGACAAGGCGCCGGTGGAGTGGCTCGTCGACAAGTCGCTGATCGACTACGCGGAGGGGAAGTGACGGAGCTGCGGTCGGGCCTGTCGGCGGCGCCGCTGTCGGCGGCCGACGCGGGTTCGGTGACCGAGGTCTGGCGGGCCTGCGAGGAGCACGACGACGGCGTGGCGCAGTGCGTCGAGGCCGACGTCGTCGCGTTCCTCGGCCGCCCGAGCTTCGACTTCGCACGCGACTCGGTCGGCATCCGCGACGGGGACGCGCTCGTCGCGTTCGGCGTGCAGCTCGGCGTGCGCATCACGTTCGTGCACGTGCTGCCCCCGTACCGCGGGCGCGAGATCGGCGCGTGGCTGCTGCGCTGGTCGCAGGATGCCGCCCGCGCGCTCGGCGCCGAGCTCACGGCGCAGGAGATCTCAGACAACGAGCACGCCGCGATCGCGCTCCTCGAACGCGACGGCTACGTTCGGCGCTGGGACTTCTGGGCGATGGACATCGCGCTGGAGGAGGAGCCGACCGCGCCGGCGCTGCCCTCCGGCTACGCGATCCGCGACTTCGTGCCCGGGCGCGACGAGCGCGTCGCGTTCGACGTGATCCACCGTGCGTTCTCCGAGTGGCCCGAGCACGTGCCGTCCACGTTCGAGGACTGGTCCGCGACCTCGCTCGGCCGCCCGGGCTTCGCCCCGCCGCTGCTCGCTCTCCTGGAGGGCGAGGGCGAGGTCGTCGGCGTCGTGCTGCTGATCGAGGACGAGGACGAGGGCTGGATCGACCAGCTCGCCGTCGCGCGGGAGCACCGCGGCCGCGGGCTCGCGCGGGCGCTGCTCGTGCACGCATTCGGCATGACGTGGCGCCGCGGCCGGCGCCGGTGCGGGCTCGGCACCGATGCTCGAACCGGCGCGCGCGGCCTCTACGAGCACGTCGGGATGCGCGTGCGCAGGACGTACGGCGAGTACGCCAAGCCGCTCTGAAGCGCCGCCCGGCGGGGGTGTTTGCGCAAGACTCCTGGGCATGGCGCTCACACATGCCAAGCGGCTGGTGCTGGTGGCGCTGATGGCGCTCGCGTCGGCGAACCTGTTCACGGGCGCGCCGCTCTTCGCGATCTGGGTCGGCTCGCGCGTCCAGGGCGATTCCGGCTCGCTGTCGATGACCGCCGTGCTCTCCGTCGTGGTCGTGATGGCGCTGGTCTGCGCGGCGCTCGTGTGGGGGCTCAACCGGATGGGCGCGGCCCACGACGCGCTGCTCGGCCGGCCGGTCGAGCGGCGGCAGACGACGTGGATGAAGCCGTTCAACAGCGGCCCGGCGCACGAACAGCGGACGGGCCTGCGGGCGCTCGACAAGATCCTCGTCGGCGCGGTCGTGGTCGCCGGGCTCGGGTTCGAGGCGTGGTTCTTCTTCTTCGCCGGCTCGTCGCTCGGGTCGGGGTAGGGCGCGTATCCTTGGGCCCGTGGCCACTGCAGTCCGCCCGCACCGCTTCGACGCCGAGGTCTACGGCCGGATCGTCGAGTCCGGGGCGCTGAACGATCAAAGGGTCGAGCTGATCGATGGCGAGATCATCGACATGAGCCCGCACTCGGTCGAGCACGCAGCGGTGATCGAGCGGCTCACGCAACTGCTCAGGGCGAGCGACGGCTGGCTCCGCGTCCAGCTCCCGCTGCAGGTTGGGAGCGATTCGGTGCTCGAGTCCGATGTCATGCTCCGCGACGGCCCGACCGCCGCCGACCGGCATCCGACGTCCGCGTCGCTGGTGGTCGAGGTCTCAGTGAGCTCCCTGGCGCTGGATCGCGGCCGAAAGGCGCAGCTCTACGCGGCGGCGGGGGTGCCGGTGTACTGGGTCGTCGACGTGGCCGGCGAGCGGATCGAGGTGGGCACCGATCCGCAGCCGACGGGCGGCTACGGATCCGTCGCGATCCATCGCCGCGGCGACGTGCTCCCTGCGCCGTTCGCGCTCGCCGTCGACGAGATCATCCCGTAGGTGAGCGTGCCGCGCGCGGGTCGTGCCCATCGTGTGAACGCCGGGGTTCCCCCGGGTCCTCGAGCGGCGTAGGCTCCTCGGATGACGCGCGACGAAGCCATCAGCCAGTGCGGTCGGCTCGCACGCGAGCATGCCGATCGTGCGACGCATTCATGGCTGCCGCGCGAGCTTGCGCCCGGTCAGTGGGCCGTGATGAAGGTCGGCGTGCCCGGCCAGCGGCCGCTCGGCGCCATGACGGAAGCCAAGCCGCGGCCACCGCAGGCCGACGACCCGCGCCCGGCGATGTGGCGCGACGTCGGCGGTCCCTACATCGGCGGCTGAGCCGCGCGCCGCGTGGCCGAGTGGATCTACTTCCTCCACGCGCCGCGCGAGCGGTTCGCTGACACCGCGTCCGAGGACGAGCAGCGCATCATGGCCGCGCACTTCGAGCGGCTGCAGCGCCTGTTCGCCGACGGCACGATCGTGCTGGTCGGCCCCACGCTGGGGAAGGTCAACACGGGGATCGCCGTGTTCGAGGCGCCCGACGAGGACGCGGCGCAGCGCGTCGTGGACGAGGACCCAGCGGTCGCCAGCGGGCTGATGCGCGGTGAGCTGCGGCCGTTCCGGGTGTCGCTGCTGCGCGGCCGCGACACGCCGTTCGGATAGCGCTGCGATGCCCCGGTGAACTGGGCCCGCTGTTCAGCGGAGGAGCAGGTCCCTCGCCAGCGGGTGCTCCAGTTCAGCCCTTTGCTCCAGGCCCGGGCACGTGCAGCGGCCGCAACGGGCCGGCCGGTGTTCAGGCGATGCCCGGGAAGCCGATGCCGCCCGGGATGGCGACGGGACCGGGGCCGAAGCCGGGGCCCGGACCGTAGCCGCCGTGCTCGCCGGGGAAGCCGCCGTGCTCGCCGTAGCCGCCGTGGTTCCACGGGTTGCCGTAGCCGCCGTGCTCGCCG
>DATHJG010000480.1:0-3033 GCA_035489875.1 Solirubrobacteraceae bacterium
CCACTGCCACCGGCTGCGCCGCGAGGCGCGAGAGGCGGGACTGCTGCGATGACCGGTCCGATCCTCGTCACCGGCGCCGGCGGAGGGGTCGGCGGCGTCGGCCGAACGGTCGTCGAGCTCCTGCGCGAGCGCGATCTGCCCGTGCGGGCCATGGTCCACCGGGAGGACGACCGCGCGCAGGCGCTCCGCGACCTCGGCGCGCAGGTGGTCGTCGGCGATCTCGCGCGGCCCGCCGACGTCGCGAGCGCCCTGGACGGCTGCCGCCGGATGCTCTTCTGCATCAGCGTCTCGTCGACCTACCTGGAGGCGGCGGCCACGGTCGCGACGGTGGCCCGGGCGGTCGGGGCGCTCGAGGTCCTGGTCAACCTCTCGCAGATGACGGTGTCCCAGATGACCGCCGTGAGCGTCGAGGAGTCGCATCAGCACCGGTTGCAGTGGCTGTCGGAGCAGGTGCTGGACTGCTCGGCGCTCCCGGTCGTGCACCTGCGCCCGACGATCTTCCAGGAGAACCCGCTGTTCGCGACCGTGGTCGCTCGCGCCGTCGCGGAGCGGGGCACGCTCCCGCTCCCGTTCGGAAGCGGGCGCACGTCGCCGGTCGCGGCCGCCGACGTCGCGCGGGTGGCCGCCGCCGTGCTGCAGGACCCCGGCCCGCACGTCGGTCAGGTGCTCGAGCTGACGGGGCCTCGATCGCAGGACATGACCGGCATCGCCGAGGAGTACTCGCGCGCGCTGGGCAAGCGGGTGACCTACGTCGACGTCCCCGCCGAGGAATGGGCCGCCCGGGCGTTCGCCGGCTCCGAGCTCTCTCGCCACGTCCAGGAGCACCTGACCACGCTGGCGCGCCTGCATCGGCAGCATCGCTTCGACCGCATGACCGACACGGTCGCCTCGCTCACGGGGCAACCGGCGCGGACGGTCGAGGCGTTCGTGGCCGAGCACGCCGCGCTGTTCACGCCGCAGGAGGCACGATGACCACGCGCTCGCCCGACACGATCCGCACCGTCCCGCACGAGGTGCGCCGGCTGACGATCGCCGTCGGCGCCCCGTTCGAGGAGTTCCGCGCCCGCTACGAGGAGGCCGTTCCCCCGGTGGACGCCGACCGGCGCGGGGCGCTGGAGGCCGCCGGCGCGGACTGGCAGGCGGTCCTGGACGCTGCCGCCGAGAACGCGCCGCACGGCTTCATGATCTACTGGAGCTCCGACGTCGGTTCGCTCATGCGGCTCGCCGGGAGCACGCGGCGCTGCGTCGAGTACCTGATGGGCAACCACACGATCGCCGAGCGCATGTACCGCCATGACCCGGCGGTCATGCTCTACGCGCCGCTGCGCACCGCCATCTACGACGACGCCGAGGGCACCGCCTGGTTTGCCATCGACCAGCCCAGCACGCGCTTCGCCAGCTTCGGCGTGTCCGCCATCACCGCGGTCGGGGTCGAGCTCGACCGCAAGGTCGCCGCGCTGCTCGAGTTCCTCGACGCTCCCGTGCCGCCCGCGCTCACCGGCTGAGCGGCGCTACCAGCCGAGGCCCGTCGCGGCGGTGCGGACGGCGGCGAGGAGCGCCTGGACGGACGGGCGCCGCGCGTCTGCGGTGCGGGTCGCGGCGAAGACGGTCCGGTGCACGGGACCCTCCGCGATCGTGCGCACCACGACGCCCGGTTGGGCGCCGGGCGCGACGAGCTCGGGCAGGAGGGTGACGGCCAGGCCCTGGGCGACGAGCCCGAGGCTGAGGACGCTGTCGTTGGTGCGGTGGCGGATGGCGGGGTCGAAGCCGCCGAGCTGCCGGCACGTCCGCTCGGTCATCTGCTCCCAGGCGGTGCCGCGATGTCCGGTCGTCCAGACCGCGCCGGCGAGCTCGGCCAGCGGCACCGCGCGCCCGTGGCGGCGCGCGGCCGGATGGTCCTCCGGCAGGACGATCCCGACGGGGTCGCGATGCAGGTCGTGCCGGTCGACGCCGATGGGCCGCGCGTGCGGTTGGTGCTGCCACTCGTCGGCCAGGACGAGGTCGATGTCGCCCAGCGCGAGCGCGGGCAGCGACTCCTCCGGCTCGGCTTCGACGAGCTCGCAGCGCAGGCCGGGCGCCTCCCGCGCGAGCGCCTGCATCGCCGGGGCGGCCAGGCGCAGCGCGACGGACTGGAACGCCGCGATCCTCCCCCGCCCCGCGACGCTGCCGGCGGCCGCCGCGAGCTCGGCCTCAGCGAGCTCGGCGCGGTCGAGCAGGGCTTCGGCGTGGCGCACGAGGACGAGCGCGGCGTCGGTCAGGCGGACGCCGCGCCCGGCCCGCTCGAGCAGCGCGACGCCCGCCTCGCGCTCGAGCACCGCGAGCTGCTGCGAGACGGCCGAGGGCGTGAACTGGAGCGCGTCCGCGACGGCGGAGATCGTCCCGCGCTCGTGCAGCTCGTACAGCAGCCGCAGGCGGCGCAGGTCAAGCACGTGCCCGGCACCGCGCGATCATCATGAAGCAATGCTACTGAATGATCGTCAGCAATCCGGATCGCTTCTGAAGCTTGCGGGCGGCAGGATCGGACCATGCCCGCCGCCGGCGCCCTCATCTGCCTCGCTTCCGCGGTCGCGTTCGGCGCGATGGGGATCTTCGGCAAGCTCGCCTACGACGAGGGCGCGACCGTCGGCACGCTGCCGGCGGTCCGGTTCCTTCGGCGAGTCGCTCGGTCCCGTGCAGCTCGCCGGCGGGGCGCTCGTGCTCGGTGCGGTGCTCATACTCAGCGCGCCGGCACGCCGGGTGCCGGTGACGTACGCAGTCACGTGACGACCGCAAGGGAGCATCCGATGACGACAGACGGCCCGCTGACGGGAACGGTCGCGCTCGTGACGGGCGCGACCCGCGGTGCCGGGCGCGGCACGGCGGTCGCGCTCGGCGAGGCGGGCGCGACCGTCTACTGCACCGGCCGCACGACGCGGCAGCGACGCTCGGAGTACGACCGGCCGGAGACGATCGAGGAGACGGCCGAGCTCGTCGACGCCGCGGGCGGCAAGGGGATCGCCGTCGAGGTCGATCACCTGGAACCCGCGCAGGTCG
>DATHJG010000481.1:0-2590 GCA_035489875.1 Solirubrobacteraceae bacterium
GCGAGGCGGCGCCGGACGCGTGCGAGGCGGCCCCGCCGGGCAATACGCCTCTTTCATGACCGAGACGGTGTCCCAGCTCGCCACGCTCCTGGAGCGCTCTCCCGCCGCAGCCGCGGCGGGGCCGGACGCGCGCGTCGCGATCGAGCGTGCGGTCGCCGAGCTGGTCGGCGCGCTGCGCGACCACCACAACGGCACCGCCGAGCACTCCAACCGGTTGGCGGCCGACTGCCGGACGGTGGGCGACGAGCTCGGGCTCGCCGCCGACGAGGTCGTCGAGCTCGAGCTGGTCGCGATCCTGCACGACATCGGCAAGCTGGCGGTGCCGGCCGCGATCCTCGACCTCGCCCGGCCGCTCAAGAGCCGCGAGCGCGCGGTCGTGCGCGCGCACACGATGCGCGGTGCCGAGATCCTCGCCGAGATCGCCGGGCTCGCCCACCTGGCGCCGTACGTGCGCGCCAGCCACGAGCGCTGGGACGGCAACGGCTACCCGGACGGCTTGGCGGGCGAGCGGATCCCGCTCGCCGCCCGGATCGTCTCCACCGTCGACGCGTACGACGCGATGACGAACGACCGTCCCTACCGCGCCGCGCTGGGGCGCAACGAGGCGCGCCGGCGCATCAGGGCCGGCGCGGGCACGGCGTTCGACCCGCGCGTGGTCCGCACGCTGCTCGCCGCGGTGTAGTCAGCGCCGGTCGACGTGCAGCCGCGGGGTGCGGCAGCGGTCGTCGTAGCACGGCGACGGCATGCCGCCGGGACCCTGGTGGAAGTGCACGTCGACGTCGGGTTCGGGCTCACGCAGGACGTTGCGGAGCGACGCGAGGATGCTGCGCATGGGGAGTACCTCGGAGATCGGTTGGAGCTGGGGAGGGAGGGCCTGGGGAGGAGCCCGGGTCACAGAGTGTTACAGGCGGCGGCCGACTTTGTGACAAGTTCGTGACAGCGGTCGAGCGGGGCTCGACCGCCGGTCCGTGCTCGCCCTCGGTACGATGGCCCGGCTCGCGCCAGTAGCTCAGTGGATAGAGCGCTGCCCTCCGGAGGCAGAAGTCGGGGGTTCGAATCCCTCCTGGCGCGCTGCAGCTCGCGATCATCAGCGATACGCACATGCCCAAGGGGGCGCGCGCGATCCCGGATGCCTGCCTCGCACGGTTGCGGTCCGCCGACGCGATCCTGCACGCCGGCGACCTGGCCGCGATGGAGGTGCTCGAGCTGCTGGAGTCGCTCGGACCGCCCGTTCACGCGGTCCACGGCAACGTCGACGAGCCGGCGCTGCGCGTGCGGCTGCCCGCTGTGCGCCTGGTCGAGGCGGGCGGCGCGCAGATCGTGCTGACCCACGACGGCGGGTCGGCGGACGGACGGCTCGTGCGGCTGCGCGCCCTCTTCCCGGACGCCGACGCGGTCGTGTTCGGCCACTCGCACGTGCCGCTGCACGAGGAGCGCGACGGGTTCCACATCTTCAACCCCGGCTCGCCGACCGAGCGGCGGCGCGCGCCGGCTCACACCATGGGGGTCGCGACCGCGCAGGACGGGCGGCTCGCGTTCACGCTCGTCGAGCTGTGACCGCGCGGCACCGGCGACGGCCCAGCGCAACTTCTAAGGTGCGCGTGCCATGGACCTGTCCCTCTTCTTCGCCGGCACCGCGGGGTCCGTGCCGGCGGCGCGGCGCGGCCTGCCGGCGCTGCTGCTGCGCGCCGGCGGCGACCGGCTGCTGTTCGACTGCGGGGAGGGGACCCAGCAGCAGCTGCTGCGCTCGGTCGGGCTGCCGGAGCTCGACGCCGTCTTCCTCACCCACTACCACCTCGATCACTGGCTCGGGCTCATCGGCATGGTGAAGACGTTCGACCTACGCGCGCGCGAGCGGCCGCTCACGCTCTACGGCCCGCCCGGTCTGCACGCGCTGATCGAGGCGATGCGGCCCGTGATCGGTCGGACCGGCTATCCGCTGCGGCTGGCCGAGCTCGAGCCGCACGAGGAGGTGCGCTTCGGCGGCTACCTCGTGGCCGCGTTCCCGGTCGACCACCGCGTGACCGCGTACGGCTACGCGTTCGTGGAGGACGATCGGCCCGGGCGCTTCGACGCGGCCACCGCGCGGGCGCTCGGCGTGCCCGAGGGGCCGGACTTCGGGCGCCTTCAGCGTGGGGAGGAGGTCGCGGGCGTGCGGCCCGAGCAGGTCGTGGGGCCGCCGCGGCCCGGGCGGCGGATCGTGATCTCCGGCGACACGCGGCCGTGCCAGACGACGGAGGTCTACGCGCACGCGGCCGACGTGCTCGTGCACGAGGCGACGTTCCTGGAGGACGAGCGCGCGCGTGCGCGCGAGACCGCGCACTCGACCGCGGCGCAGGCGGCCGAGATCGCGCGCGACGCCGGCGTGCGGCTGCTCGCGCTCACCCACCTCTCCACGCGCTACTTCCCGCGCGACGTGCGCGACGAGGCGCGCGCGACGTTTCCCGCCACGGTGGTGCCGCGGGACTACGACGCGATCGACGTGCCGGTCCCCGAGCGCGGCGAGCCGACGCTCGTCAAGCCCGCGCGCGAGCCGGAGCCGGCCGCGCCCTATCCGTCGTAGGTCGGGTCGAGCGCGGCGAGCTGCGGG
>DATHJG010000482.1:0-3491 GCA_035489875.1 Solirubrobacteraceae bacterium
TCGCGCAGGGCGACGTCGGTGACGTCGCCGATGTCGACGCCGTCGACGAAGATCATGCCGCTCTGCTGGCGCTCGCCGAAGCGGGCGCCCCGCTCGTCGATCTCCAGCGGCTGGCCGTTCTCGGTGCGGAAGATGTTCTCCGGTGCCACCCCGACCGCCTCCGCAAGCTGGCCGTGCAGCAGCAGCCGCTTGAAGTCCCCATGGACCGGCATCACGTAGCGCGGGTGCGTGAGGTTGAGCATCATCTTGATCTCCTCCGCGGATCCGTGACCGGAGGCATGGATCGGCGCGTCGGCCGTGGTCACCACGTCCGCGCCGACGTGGTAGAGCCGGTCGATCGTGTCGTTGACCGCCCGCTCGTTGCCGGGGATCGGCGTCGCGGAGAAGACGACCGTGTCGCCCGCGCGCAGCTCGACCTGCGGGTGGTCGCGGTAGGCCATCCGGCGCAGCGCCGAGAGCGGCTCCCCCTGGGACCCGGTCGAGACGATCACGACCTTCTCCGGCGGGAACTGGTCGATCTCGCGCAGTGGGACCAGCATGCCGTCAGGGACGTGGATATGGCCCAGCGAGCGGCCGATGTTGATGTTCTTGCGCATCGAGCGGCCCACGAGCGCGACCTTGCGCCCGAGCTGCCCCGCGGCGTCGATCACCTGCTGGACCCGGTGGATGTTCGACGCGAAGCACGTGACGATGATCCGCCCCTTGCAGTGGTGGAACACGCGCTCGAGGTTCGGGCCGACGAGCGACTCGCTCGTCGACATGCCCGGCCGGTCGGCGTTCGTGGAATCGCCGCAGAGCAGGAGGATTCCTTCGCGCCCCAGCTCGGCCAGGCGCGACATGTCGGCCGGCGCGCCGCCGACCGGCGTCTGGTCGAACTTGTAGTCGCCGGTGAAGAGCACGGTCCCGAGCTCGCTCGTCAGCGCGACCCCGCACGCGTCGGGGATCGAGTGCGTGAGGTGGACCATCTCGATCTTGAACGGGCCCGCGTCCGCGACCTCGCCGGTCGGCAGCACGTCGAGCCGGGCCTTGCGCAGCTTGTGCTCGTCGAGCTTCGAGCGCGCCATCGCGACCGTGAGCTGCCCGCTGTACGTGACGGGGATGCTCTCCTCCCCCAGCTCGCGCAGCAGCCACGGCAGCGTGCCGAGGTGGTCCTCGTGGCCGTGGGTGATGACGATCGCCTCGATGTCGGCGACGCGCTCACGCAGGTACGTGAAGTCGGGCAGCACGAGGTCGATGCCCATCTGCTCGGCGGTCGGGAAGCGCAGGCCGGCGTCGACCACCACGATCCGGCCGTCGTACTCGACGACCGTCATGTTCTTGCCGATCTCGCCGACGCCTCCGAGTGGGAGGACGCGCAATGTGCCGCTCACGCGTGCGAGGCGGTTTGGGGGGCGGGTGGGCGGGATGTGATCAGCAAGCCGTGGCGGTGCAGCATCGACCGCACGGCGGCGGTCTCCGCCTCGTCGGCCTCGACCATCGGCAGTCGCAGCGTGCCCGCGTCGTGGCCCAGGAGGTTCAGCGCGGCCTTCAGCGGCGTCGGGCTCGCCGTGATGAACAGCGTCTCGTAGACGTCACGCAGCGAGGCGTCGATCTCCGCGCGCCGCTCGGGCTCGTCGTACATGCGCCGCATCTCAGGGCCGACGATGTGCGACGCGACGCAGATGCCGCCCGCGCCGCCCATGTCGAGGCAGGCGGCGTAGATGTCGTCGTTGCCGGCCAGCACCGCCATCCCGTCGATCGGCTGCAGCTCGGCGGAGTTCGCCTGCTTGACGCCGACGATCCCGTCGATCTGGCCGAGCTCGGCGAGCAGGTCCGGCCCCATGTTCACCGCGGTGCGGCCGGGGATGTTGTAGACCAGCACCGGCGTCCCGTCCGCCGCACGGGCGACCTCCTGGAAGTGCCGCACGATCCCGCGCCGGTTCGGCTTGTTGTAGTACGGCGTGACGGAGAGGACCGCCTCGGCGCCGGCGGCGATCACGCGCCGGGTGAGCTCGATCGCGTGGCGGGTGTCGTTGGAGCCCGCGCCGGCGACGACCGAGCCCTCCGACCCGACCTCGCCCGCGATCATCTCGACGAGGCGGACCAGCTCGTCGTCGGTCAGCGTGGCCCCCTCGCCCGTCGTGCCCGCCACCACGAGACCGTGCGAGCCGCTCGCGAGCAGGTGCCGCGCGATCGCCACGGCGGCGTCGTCGTTGACGGCGCCGTCGGCGTGGAACGGCGTGATCATGGCCGTGAGCAGTCCTTCGTACGGGCGCATGGGCGACAGTTTCGCACGCCGCCCGGTCGCGTTGGCGCGCCACCGGGGAGCGGACCGGCGCGCCTGCGGTCCGGTCAGCCGGCGAGCGGGTCGCCGCTGGAGAGCTTGGGCGGCGCGTAGCTCGGGTTGTTGCGGTCCTCGACCGGCGCGCCGGCCACCGGCGGCGCGGGCGGAGCCGCCGGCGCGGACGGCGGTGCCGGCGGCGCGGCGGGCGCCTCAGCAACGGGCGGCGGCGGGCCCTCGCTCCCGGCGAGCGGGTCGTCGTGCGGCGGCGCGGCAGCCTCGGGCGCGGCCTGCGGGATCGGCCGCCCGTGGCTGTCGTACTCCACGACCGGGCCGGAGTGCTGTCCCTGCGCTTGGCCGGAGTTGAACTGCTTCTGCGCCTCGTCGAGCTTGGCCTGCGCCTGCTCGGCCATCTTCTTGGCCTTGTCCATGAAACCCATGGCGGGTAGTCAACCAGCCGCCGTACCGCGCGCGCAACAGGCGACGCCCGGTGTCGCATAGCGGGTGTGATGCAGTGGGCCAGCAGCTTTCGTCGCGAGCACCTCCGCGATGGTGCCGTCGCTCTCGCGCCCCACACGTGGTCCTCGGGAATCGTCTCACTGATGGCACGAGCCGTCGGAGCGCAGGCACAGCGCCGCAGACGGGATGCGCTGACGGTGACCGTGGTGGTCGCGCCGCCGGGGAGGGCGCGACGGCGGCCGGCTACGGCAGGCCGGCGAGGAAGTCGCGGAGCATCTGCTCCATCACGGCGACCATGACCTGGTCGTCGCCGGCCATCGAGGCCGCTGCGGCCTGTCCGTAGGGATGGCGCGGCCGCGGTTTGATCGTCACGAACGGCGGCAGGCCGTACCGCAGCGCCGCCCAGTTGGCCCACAGCCGCGAGGTGCGGCCGTTGCCGTTGGCGAACGGGTGGATGCGCACCCAGTTGCCGTGCAGCAGCGCGCAGAAGGTCAGCACGCCGTGCAACTGCTGCGGCGCCAGCGACGACGGATCGGCGCCTACGACGATCACGCCGCCAAGCCGGGACGCCGCGGTCTTGGCTCCCTCCTCGAAGCGCTCCAGGGCCTGCGGCACCTGCGCGGACGGCACGCCCAGCACCCCGCCCGCCTCGACCTCGTAGCCGATCAGGTCGGGAAAGCTTCGATCCGAGTCGCGGACCTCGCCGGCGTAGTAGTCGAACGGGCGCGCGATCCCGTCGTACAACTCGCAGTGCCACCGCTGGGCCGTGGCC
>DATHJG010000483.1:0-6480 GCA_035489875.1 Solirubrobacteraceae bacterium
GTCTTCGCAAGCTCCAGAGCGAGCTGGTTGGTGAACGTGGTCTTGCCCGTGTCGCGTGGACCGAACAGAGCCACGTTGGTCTGGCCCTTCAGGGTGAGGGCCACCTGGTTGGCGAACGCCTCCATCCCGATGATCTTCGACGGATCGTCGAGCGGGCGATCCCAAATGAAGGGGTTCAACGCCGTGCCCACGATCACACTGTACCGCTAACCCGGTACAGAAATGTACTGCGAGCCGGTACAAGGCCGCAAGTCCGAGCCTGACGGGGCTCTGCTCATCGAAGCTCGCGCGTGTTCTCAGAGCGGATCTGCAGAGCGGATCTGAGAACGCGCCTCAGAGCGGGCGAGGGGAATCGAACCCCCATCTTTGGCTTGGGAAGCCAACGTCTTAGCCATTGGACAACGCCCGCGTAAGTGGCGCAGGATACCGGTTCGGCGAAGGTACCCTGTCGGCATGCGCGCCCGCGTCTACTGGCCTGTCACGATCGCCGCCGCGCTGCTCGTGGGTCTGCTGGCGTACGGGCTGACGACCACCGGGACCGACACGACGCTCGACGACGCGATGGCGCGCGGGGAGCGGGTCGACCCGCCCGTCCGGGGCACGCTGCCGAAGCTCGGCGGCACCGGGGCCGGCTCGCTCGCCGACTACCGCGGCAAGGTCGTGCTGGTCAACGTCTGGGCGTCCTGGTGCGCCCCGTGCCGCGACGAGCTGCCGCTGATCGAGAAGGCGCACAAGACGCTCACGGCGCGCGGCGGGACGGTCGTCGGGATCGACGTGAAGGAGAACTCCGGCGCCGCGTTGAAGGCGATCGACGAGTTCGGCCTCACGTTCCCGAACCTGCGCGACCGCGACGGCAGCTTCGTGCGCAAGTGGGGCCAGACCGGCTACCCCGAGAACTACGTGATCGACCGGCAGGGCCGGGTCGCCGCCGTCCGCCGGTTCCCCGTCACCCAGAAGTGGCTCGACGAGGTCCTCCCACCGCTGCTGGACGAGCAGGCGTGATGCGCGCGCTGCTCGCCGCCGCGCTGCTCGCGTTCGCGCTGGTCGCGTCCCCCGCCACCGCCGCGACGCCGCGCGCCTCGCTGCCCGACATCGAGGACGAGGTGATGTGCCTGGAGTGCGGCACCGCGCTGAACGTCTCCACCTCCGACGTCGCCGATCAGGAACGGGACTTCATCGCCGGGCTGATCGCCCAGGGCAAGACCAAGGCCGAAGTCAAGGCGGCGCTGGTGAACGAGTACGGTCCCCGCGTGCTCGCCGAGCCGCAGGACGACGGGTTCCAGCTCACCGCCTGGATCGTGCCCGTGCTGGCGGCGCTCGCCGCCCTCGCGCTGGTGATCCTCGTCGCGGGCCGCTGGCGCGGCCGCGCGCGGGCGGGCGACGCCGCCGCCGTGGCGATCGCCGCCCCCCACGACCGCCTCGAGCCCGACGACGCCCGCCGGCTCGACGACGAGCTCGCGGCGTTCGACCGATGAGCGAGGGCGTCGACACCACGGTGATCGCCGCGTTCGCCGTCGGCTTCGTCTCGTTCATCTCCCCCTGCGTGCTGCCGCTCGTGCCCGGTTACCTCTCGGCCGTCTCGGGCGTGAGCGTCGTCGATCTGCAGCGCGGGGAGCGCTCGTTGCTCAAGGTCATCCTGCCGGCGATCGTGTTCTGCCTGTCGTTCACCGTCGTGTTCATCGCGCTCGGCATGACCGCGACCGGGCTCGGCTCCACGTTGCAGGACTCGCGCGGGACGCTCGACAAGGTCGCCGGGGCGGTGATCGTCGCGCTCGGCGTGCTCTTCCTGCTCACGCCGTTCGTGCCGAAGCTCAACCGCGAGTGGCGGCCCGACGCGCTGATCAGCCGCGCCGGCTCCGGCGGCCCGCTGATCGCCGGCGCGGCGTTCGCGTTCG
This sequence comes from Solirubrobacteraceae bacterium, assembly GCA_035489875.1. Lineage (GTDB taxonomy): Bacteria > Actinomycetota > Thermoleophilia > Solirubrobacterales > Solirubrobacteraceae > DASQMT01. The sequence goes on from DATHJG010000483.1 coordinate 1,896, forward strand.
CCTGGACGCCGTGCATCGGCCCGACGCTCGGCGCCATCCTCTCCGCCGCGTCGACGCAGGACAACCTCGGCGACGGCGCCGTGCTGCTGCTGTTCTACTCGCTCGGCCTGAGCGTCCCGTTCCTGCTCACCGCGCTCGCGTTCACCCGCGCCTGGGGCGCCTTCCGCTGGCTGCGCGACCGCTACATCGTGATCACGGCCGTCTCCGGCCTCGTGCTGATCGCGATGGGCATGCTGCTGCTCACCGGCGAGCTCACGCGGCTCAACATCGAGGCCCAGCAGGCGCTCGACTCGCTCGGGCTGAACCTGTTCGGCGACTTGTAACTCCCGCACCGGAGCCGGTGCCGTGCGGCGCCGACACCGCCTGCCGGCCGCTCACGCTAGGCAACGGCGAGGAGCGGAGCGCGCTACAGCCCCGGACGAACGGGGCGATCACCCGGACCATGGGCCCCGATCCGGCCATGTTCCGCGCGCTCATCGAGCGCTGCCCGATGGTCACGTACGTCGCCGACGCCGGCGACCGCCTCACGTACATCAGCCCGCAGATCGAGGCGTGGACCGGCCTGCCGGCGCGGCTGTGGACCGAGGACCCGACCCACTGGCAGCGGATGCTCCACCCGGACGACCGCGACCGCGTCGTCGCGGCGAACTTCGGCGACGGCTCGCTCGACATCGAGTACCGCATGCGGGGGCGCGACGGCGCCTGGATCTCGGTCTGGGAGCTGGAGGTGAAGATCCCCGGCCGGCCCGGCAGCCAGGGCATCTGCCTCGACATCACGGCCCTGCGCCAGGCGCGCGAGGAGCTCGAGGCGGCGCAGGCGCGGCTCACCGCAGTGGTCAACGCCGCGCCGGTGATCCTCTTCGCGACCGACTCTGACGGCACGATCACGCTGTCGGAGGGCAAGGCGCTGGAGACGCTCGGCCGCGAGCCCGGCCAGACGGTGGGGCGGTCGATCCTGGAGGTGCACGCCGACAACCCGCACATCCAGGAGCACGTGCGGCGCGCGCAGGCCGGCGAGTCGTTCGAGACGCACGGGGAGCTGGGCGACCGCACCTACGACTGCACGTGGCGCGGGCTCCACGACGGCTCGATCATCGGCATCGCGATCGACGTCACGGCCCGCCACCGCTCCGAGGAGCGGCTCGCGCACCTCGCCTACCACGATCCGCTCACCGGGCTCCCGAACCGGTCGACGGTCGAGGAGCAGCTCGAGCGCGAGCTCGCCCGCGCGCGGCGCGAGGGCACCACCGTCGCGACGCTCTACATCGACCTCGACCACTTCAAGCTCGTCAACGACTCGCTGGGCCATGCCGCCGGCGATCAGGTGCTCGTGGAGGTCGCGCGGCGCATCGGCGCGATCACCCGCGGCGGCGACCTGCTCGCCCGGCTCGGCGGCGACGAGTTCATGCTCGTCTGCCCCGGCATCGACGGCCGCGCCGCGGAGGCGATCGCCGAGAAGATCCTCGCCGCACTCGACGCGTCGCTCGTCCTCGACGGGGCGGAGTTCCGGCTCGGCGCGTCCATCGGCATCGCGATCGGGCCGCTCGACGGCGCGGACCCGGCCGAGCTGCTCAAGCACGCCGACACCGCGATGTACCAGGCCAAGCGCTCGGGCCGCGACGTCTACGCCCTCTACTCGGACGACGCCGGCGACAGCCGCGGCCGGCTGACGCTGACCGCCCGGCTGCGCCGCGCCCTGGCCGAGGACGAGTTCGTCCTGTACTACCAGCCCGTCTACGACCTCGGCGCGGGCGCGATCTGCGGCATGGAAGCGCTGGTGCGCTGGGAGGACCCCGCCGTCGGCCTCGTCCCGCCGGACCTGTTCATCCCCCATGCCGAGGAGACCGGGCTGATCACCCGCATCGGCGCCTGGGTGATCGAGGCGGCCTGCCGCCAGGCCGCGGCATGGACGGCGGTCGGGCTGATGCCGCGGATGGCGGTCAACGCGTCGCCGCGGGAACTGCGCGACGAGACCTACGTCGACCGAGTGGCGAGCGCGTTGGACCGGCACGGCCTGCAGCCCGGCCGGCTGCTGATCGAGGTGCGCGAGACGCCGATGTACGAGTCCGACCGCACGCACGAGGTGGTCGAGCAGCTCCACCGGCTCGGGGTCAAGCTCGCGCTCGACGACTTCGGCACCGAGCACTCCTCGCTCTCGCGCCTGCGCGAGCTGCCAGTCCAGGTGCTCAAGGTGGACCGCTCGTTCCTGCGCGACCTTCCCGGCGACGCCGCATCCGCCGGCATCGTGCGGGCGATCGCGACGCTGGGCAGCGGACTCGGGATGGACGTCGTCGCGGAGGGGATCGAGACCGTCGACCAACTCCGCTTCGCCGCCGAGGCGGGCTGCGGCTTCGGCCAGGGATACCACTTCGCCCGTCCGCTGCCCGCGGAGGAGGCGACCGAGCTGCTCACATCGTCTCTGGCGCCGCAACGCCGAGCAGCCCGAGCGAGCGCGCGATCACGCGTTGCGCTGCGACGCTGAGCGCGATCCGGAACGACTCGAGCGCCGCCGGCTCGGCGCCGACCACGCGGCAGTCGCGGTAGAAGGCGGTGAACGTCTGCGCGGTCTCGAGCGCGTAGGTGGCGACCCGGTGCGGCGCGTGGCGCTCGGCCGCCTCGGCGACCTCGCCGGGGAACGCGAGCAGCTTCTTGACGAGCTCGCGCTCGGCGGGCTCCAGCGCCAGCCCGGCCCGCGGCGCGGCGAGCGCAGCCGCAACCCGCTCCTCGCCGGCCTTGCGCAGCACCGACGCGATCCGGGCATGCGCGTACTGGACGTAGTAGACCGGATTCTCGGCCGACTGCTCGCGAGCGAGCGTGAGGTCGAGGTCGACCGTCGAGTCGGCCGAGCGGGAGAGCATGAAGAAGCGCGTGGCGTCGACGCCGATCTCGTCGATCAGCTCCTCGAGCGTGACGAAGTCGCCGCGCCGCTTGGACATCGACGCGCGCTCGCCGCCCTCGACCACGTGCACGAACTGCAGCAGCGGCGCGATCAGCCGGTCGGGGTCCGCCCCGGCCGCGGCGAGGATCGCCTTGAGCCGCACGACGTAGCTGTGGTGGTCGGCGCCGAGCACGTTGACGAGCTCGTCGTAACCGCGCTCGAGCTTGTCCCAGTGGTACGCGACGTCGGCGGCGAGGTACGTCGGCTCGCCCGTGGAGCGGACCATGGGGCGGTCCTTCTCATCGCCGGCGAGCGTCGTCGTGCGCAGCCACAGCGCGCCGTCGTGGCGGTAGGCGAGGCCGTCGGCCTCGAGCTTCTCGCGCGCCCGATCCCACGCGCTCGGGTCGCCCTCGTAGAGCGTCCGCTCCAGGAACCAGCGGTCGAAGTGGACGCGGTAGCGCTCGAGCGTCGCGCGGATGCCGGCCATGAGGATGTCGACGCCGGCTGCGGCCAGCTCGTCGACGCTCCTGCCGGCGGCGTCCGGGATCTGGGCCGCGAGCTCGGCCACGTAGTCGCCCTGGTAGCCGTCCCCGGGCAGCTCCTCGCCGCGCGCGCGGGCCAGGATCGACGCGCCGAGCCGCTGGATCTGTCCGCCGCCGTCGTTGAAGTAGTACTCGCGCTCGACCGTGTTGCCGGCCAGCTCGAGGATCCGCGCGAGCGCGTCGCCGAACGCGGCGTGGCGCCCGGAGGCGGCGGTCAGCGGCCCTGTCGGGTTGGCGGAGACGAACTCGACCTGGATCCGCTTGCCGTCGGTCCCTCGCCCGAACGCGTCGCCGGCAGCGAGCACCTCGTCGACGGCCGTGAGGTACCAGGCGTCCGCGAGGAACAGGTTGAGGAACCCGGGGCCGGCGACCTCGACCCGGTCGACGCGATCGGCCAGCCGATCCTGCAGCGCCGCGCCGAGCCGCTCGGCGACCGTGCGCGGCGGCTCGCCCAGCGCGGGCGCGAGCAGCATCGCCGCGTTGGTGGAGTAGTCGCCGAAGGCCGCCTTCTTGGGCCGCTCGAGGCTCAGCCGGTCGCCGACGCCCCCGCCGTTGCGCAGCTCGGCCGCTGCGTCCTGCACGGCGGTCTTGAGGTCGTCGAAGGGATTCTTCATCGCGGGCGACTAATGATGGTACGGCTCGCGGGCCAGGATCTTGTGGGCGCGGTAGAGCTGCTCCAGCAGCATCACGCGGGCGAGCTGGTGCGGGAACGTCATCGGGCCGAACGAGAGCCGCTCGTCGGAGCGCGCGAGCTCGATCCCGAACGCGCCGCCGATCACGAAGCAGACGTCGCGCCCGGCCCGGCGGCGATCCTCCAGCCAGCGCGCGAACGCGACCGAGTCGTGCGTCCTCCCGCGGGAGTCGAGCAGCACCAGATGCGCGTCGCGCGGGATCCGGCGCTCGACCTGGTCGTCCTCCCGGACCTCGACGATGTCGACCTTCGCGTGGCCGGAGAGCATCTTCGCGTAGTGCTCGACGTCGTCGGCGAACGGCGGCCGGATCCGCCCTACCGCCACCACCGTGTACTTCATCTGGATCGGCGGAACGCCTCCGCCTGGCCGATCCGCTGCAGCGTCGTCGGGTGCGTGCCGAGCAGGAAGCGCGTGACCTCCGGCGGGTCCGGATCGGAGACGTTCTTGACCGCGATCCGCTCCTGGAACGCGAT
>DATHJG010000484.1:0-2063 GCA_035489875.1 Solirubrobacteraceae bacterium
GGCGACGCCTACCTCTCGGCGCCCGCGGTACTGGCCGCCGACGTCTACATCACGAGCGACCTGCGTCACCACCCGGCGTCGGAGGCGATCGAGAACGCCCGTGTGGCGTCCGGTCCCGCCCTCATCGACGTGTCGCACTGGGCGAGCGAATGGCTCTGGCTCGACGTCGCCGCGGACCAGTTGCGAGCGGCCCTGCCGGGCGTCGAGGTGACCGTGAGCGAGCTGCGCACCGACCCATGGGATTTCACGATCCTCCAATGAGACGTACGAGAACGGACAGTCCATGGCTTTGAAGGCCGACCCCGCCGATCAGGCCCTGCTCCTCGAGCTGCAAGCCCTCGACACGAAGCTGCAACAACTCGGCCACCGCGTCTCGACGCTGCCCGAGTCGGCCGCCCTCATCGCTCTGACCGCCGAGCGCGACGCCCTCCAGCGCACGGTGGTCGAGCAGACCGGGCAATCGGAGGACGCGCAGTCCGAGCTGAAGCGCACCGAATCGGATGTCGCCGTCGTCGATGCCCGGATCGCTCGCGACACCGAGCGGCTGCAGGCGAGCGCGTCGGTGAAGGATGTCGCGGCGCTCGAGCAGGAGCTCACGGCGCTCGCCAAGCGCAAGAGCGACCTCGAAGACATCGAGCTCGCCGTGATGGAGACCGCGGAGGAGCGCGAGACCGCGCTCGCGACCAGCCGCACCGCGCTCACCGACCTCGACGCGCGCATCGCCGACGCGACGGCGGCACGGGATGCGGCGATGGGCGGTCTGGACGACGAGCGCCGGCACGCGGACGCCGATCGCGCGACGATCGCCAGCACGGTCCCGGCCGAGCTGCTCGCGCTGTACGAGAAACAGCGTGCGCGGTACGGCGTCGGCGCCTCGCTGCTGCAGGGCGGGGTGTCGCTCGCGAGCGGCGTTGCGCTCAACGCGTCGGACATGAGCACGGTGCGCTCGGCCGCGCCGGATGACGTGCTGCTGTGCCCGGACTCGAACGCGATCCTCGTGCGCACCGCGGAGTCCGGCCTGTGAGCGAGTCTCTCAAGCCCCTCCAGCCCCGCGAACTCATCGTCGAGGCGGACGGCGGATCGCGTGGCAACCCGGGCGTCGCGGCCGGCGGGTCGCTCGTGATCGACGCCGCCACGGGCGAGGTGCTGGCCGAGATCGGCGTCTACTGCGGCATCACGACGAACAACGTCGCCGAGTACAACGGCATGATCGCCGGCATCACCCGAGCGATCACGATCGATCCCCATGCCGTGCTGCACGTCCGCCTCGATTCGAAGCTGGTCGTCGAGCAGATGTCGGGCAGATGGAAGATCAAGCACCCGGACATGGCCGAGCTCGCGGCGAAGGCCCGTCAGATCCTGACCGGAACGCCCGTCTCGTTCGAGTGGATCCCACGCGCCGACAACTCCCGCGCCGACCGGCTCGCCAACGAATCCATGGACAAGAAGCTCTCCTTTTCTCGGTGATCGAGTAGCCGCGTAGCGGCGTATCGAGATCACGAGTACCGTGAACAACGCAAACGGGCCGGCCAGACGGTCGCGTCATCCCCTCTTCGGAGAGGGTGCCGAGGAACGTCCGGGCTCCGTAGAGCAGGGCGGTGGGTAACACCCACCCGGGGCAACCCGCGAGAAAGTGCAACAGAGAGCAGACCGCCACGATCTTTCGGGATCGGGGTAAGGGTGAAACGGTGGTGTAAGAGACCACCAGGGGCCCGAGTGATCGGGCTCGCTGGGTAAACCTCGCCCGGAGCAAGGTCAGACAGACACCAATGAGGCTGCTCGTCTCGGTGTCGGGTAGACCGCTGGAGGGCTGCGGCAACGTAGTCCCGAGATAGATGGCCGTCACGGGGTTTCGGCCCCGGACAGAACCCGGCGTATCGGCCGGCCCGTTTGCGCTTCAGGCGGCCGAGGCCGAAATGCTCACCATCCAGGGGATCCCGAACCGGTCAGTCAGCATCCCGAATTCGTCGCCCCACATCGCCTTCTCGAGCGGCATGGTGATCGTGCCGCCCTCGGCGAGGGCGCCCCAGTAGGTGCGCAGGGTCGCATCGTCGTCGCCGTTG
>DATHJG010000485.1:0-6790 GCA_035489875.1 Solirubrobacteraceae bacterium
CGCCGCCGTATCGCGTCGAGCTGGAGTTCCGGCTCCAGAAGCCCAAGCCCAACGGTCGCGCGAGCCCGTGGCCGACGGGCCACGATCTGGACAAGCTCGCGCGGTCGACGATCGACGGCCTGGTCCAAGGCGGCGCGCTCTCAGATGATCGTCATGTCACGGCCCTGACCGCGAGCAAGCGTTACGCAGAGCCAGGCGAGCAACCTGGCGTGGTGGCGCGCGTGTCAGAAAATGCCCCAATAGCAGGCGTCCGGCTATCCGCGTAGTCTGCGCCCAGACAGAGTCGAAGCCCCCGGTCTAGTCAACCGGGGGCTTCGTCGTTGTCGGGGCTATAACGTCGGCCGCTTCCTAAGAGGGAAGGGGTGGTCCGGATGGATTCGACGAGCCGCGCCCAGGTCTTCGTCTCCGCGCAGACCTTGAGCGCCAGTGCGGCTACTTGCTCCGGCGAGGATGCCGACGTGCTGATGGCCCTGTCGCGTTTGCTGATGCAGGGGCTACGCGACGGGCGGCACCCGGACGTTCTGCGGGCCCTTCTCCCTGCGCCCAGCGCCATAGCTCTTGGTGACTGCTCTCCATCATCTGGAGTGCCGCTTCGAGCGAGGCGACGCGCTCGGCCAGTGCCGGGTCAGGCGCTGCAATCGCTCGCGCCAGATCCGGCACCGTGAACCACTCGTAGCCGACGCCGAGCGCGACGGCCAGCTCGCGCAGGATGGGCGGCGTCAGCACCGACTCGCCGGACTCCAGCTTGCGCAGCGTGCGCTCACCGAGCCGCGCGCTTTCGGGGATCCGCTCGGCCAGCTCGGCCACGGTCGAGAAGCCGCCGAGCGCACGCGCCGCCCGCAGCCGGCGGCGTAGATCTTCCTGGGGTACTTCAGGCATTTCGTTCAAGGGAGCGTCCTTCCCTCGGGTGGGGTGGGTAAGAAAATGAACCGAGTACGGTCACGGACAGTGAACCACTTTCCGGCGTAACTGTCACTAGGGGCGAAGGGCGACTGGCGTTGATGACCCCTAAGTGGTCCTGGGTCATCGCTGGGACATCGCTGGGACATCTTGGCGCACGGAGCGGTCGGACGTTCCGTGCCTAGATGTTGCAGGGATCGGGACCCAGCGGTAGGTTCCGGGAATGCACAATGAGACAACGCTGGTCGAGGCGCTGCGCGTCGACCGGGGTCTGACCGTCGAGCACGTCGCGCATGTGACCGGGGTCTCGCCCAAGACGATCAAGCGCTACGAGACGGCCGAGACGACTCGACCGTCGGGCGATGCTCTGGAGCGCCTGGCCCGCTTCTACGGCGTCAGGGCCTCCGTGCTCCTCGATGACATCCGCACCTTCGCGCGTCGTTGGAACCGCGCTGATGACGCCACCACCGTCGCTGCGTAGCCGCCGCCACGGCATCGCCCCGGTCGGCGAGATGCTGGTCTCCTACTCGGCGAACGAGCTGCCGACTGACGCGATCGAGAAGATCGCCAGGGGGGCGCTCGACGACGTCAAGGCCGGCGAGACCAACGCCGACCAAGGGATCGTGATCCTCTCGTGGCTGCTGCGGATCTCGATCCAGAAGCTGCGCACGATCGAGGCGCCATGACCGCGCTCGCCGAGGAGCCCGGTCAGATCGAGGAGATCGTCTCGAAGACGCTCGCCCAGAAGCTCGTCGAGGTCGCGCTGTCGATCGACTCGATCGCCAAGGATGGATGGAACGCCGCGCAGCGCTACAAGTTCGCCAGCGCCGAGACGCTGATCGGCGACGTCCGCCGCCCGCTGCTCGAACGCGGCGTGCTCGTGCTCGCCGGCGAGGCGGTCACCGACGAGCGCCCGCGCATGACCAAGGGCGGCACCGAGACGTCGATCACGACCGTGCATCTCGCGTTCACCTTCATGGACGCCGACACGGGCGAGACGATCGAGCTGCCGTGGCTCGGCCGCGGCGAGGATCCGATGGACAAGGGCGTCGGCAAGGCGCTCACGAACGCGCTCAAGACGTTCCTGCGCCAGCAGCTCCTGCTGCCCTGGGGCGACGACCCCGAGGCCGACACCGGATCTGACGAGCGCGCCGGGAACGGATCTGACAGCGTGAATCTGATCGAGCAGGCGCGCGGCCTGTCGAACGCAGCGCTCAACGCGGCGCTGGTCAAGGCCGGACTGCCGGCGCAGCAGGCGCCCTTCGGCGCCTTCATGCGGATCCCCTCCGAGGCCGCCGCCAACGTCCGCGCGGCGCTGGAGGAGCAGCGGTCGTGACCGAGGTCGGCCACGTCCACGACTGGGGCTCCAAGCGCTTCGTCGATCACTGCCATTGGGTCGGGATCGAGAAGACCTGCAAGGGCTGCGGCGAGGTCCGCGAGGACGCCTCAGAGCGCGACTTCGATCTGAACCCGCTTCAGATCGCGTTTGCGCGCCGGGACTGCGCGCGTTGCCGTGCGCTTACCAAGGGTAAGGAGCCTGCCTCGTGGCGCTCGTTGGCGACGTGACTCCGGCGCCCATCGCCGAGCATCCCTTCACGGCCGTCCTCGGTCAGGAGTGGGGCCGCTGCCTGATCTGCAAGCTGGCGGCGCCGGCGCATCTGCGCGCGCGGGTCAGTTCGCTCTACGAACCGCCCGCCGAGCTTCCGTATCGCTGCCCGGACTGCGTCATGCGGTCCGAGGTTGATCGTCAAATCGTCGTCTGCTCTCACCGGGAGGGAGCTTAGAAAATGGCTACACGCCAGAAGGAAGCCGATCCGCCGACGCTGAGCTACTACGTCAGCTCGCCGCAGGGCGATTTCATCCTCCAGGTCAAGGCCGACTGGAAGGTCACGTTCGGGGCCGTCAACCCCGGCGCGCCGACCGGGCGTGGCGACCTGCACTGCCTGCGCGTCTGGGAGGGCGAGAAGCTGCGCGCGGTCTTCTGCGACATCCGCAACTTCCGCGACCTGTCGATCCCGCTCGCCCGCAAGGTCTCCAAGGAGACCGGCCAGTCGAGCTGGACGCAGGACTCCGAGGGCAACTTCGCGCGCAACGAGGAGCGTCAGATCGAGCAGTCCTACACCGCCGACGTCGACCCCGACGACATCCCGTTCTGATGGCGTCGGGCAACTGGAAGATGGCGACCCAGACCGCGGAGTTCCTGCGGCTGTGGCGCACGCACAACCCGCCCGAGGTCGAGCCGCCGGTGATGTACCAGGAGCCGTCGCGCCTGTCGGCGCTCGTCGGTCGCGAGCCGTTCGACAGCGCCAACACGGACTGGCGCTGGCACATCTCGGTGCGCTTCGGCGACCCCGGCCACGACGGCCGCGTGCCGACCTGGGAGGAGCTGGTTCGCGCCGCGCACGAGCTGCGGCCCGGCGTCGTCTTCGTCGTCGGCATCCCGCCGCGCTCGTGGTGGATGTCGGTCCACCCGCACGTTCTGCACCTGCACGAGACACGCGACGAGCTGCTGGTCGAGCAGTACCGCACCAACGCCCGAGGGGACACGCCGACGTGACCGCGCTGCTGGTCATCCCGACCACGGGTGAGGCCGTCGACGTCAAGGCGTCGCCGATGCTCGCCCTGGCGCGCGTGATGCAGAGCATCGCCGACGCCGAGAAGGATCTGAGATCCGCCAAGCGCGAGCTGGCCGACGAGATCGCCGAGCGGCTCGACCACGAGGGCCGGCGCTCGCTCGACGTCGACGGCTGGCACCTGGAGGTCTCGGCGCCGACGGAGAAGAAGTGGAACGTCGACGAGCTGCGCGGCGTGCTCGCCGAGCTGGTCGGTGAGGGCACGATCTCCGATCTGAAGTCCAGGGCCTGCGTGCGCTACAAGCCCGAGCCGGTCTGGGCCGAGCTGAAGACCCTGCTGTCTGACCCTCGCTGCCAGGCGCGCATCGCGCACTGCTTCGAGGAGGTCCCCACGACCCGCTACGCGAAGGTGCGCCATGCCTAGAGAAACGATGGACGAGGTCAAGCGCCAGCGCGATGAGGCGCTGCGCGAGCTGGACCGGATCAAGCAGCGGCTGGCAGGCGTCGAAGCGCTGGTCGACACGGTGCAGGCGATCCTCAACCGGGCTCGTGCCTGACCTGCGGGAGCCGAGGATGGACGCGCGGCACGTCGCCGCGAACGTCTGCCTCCAGCTCCACGCCAACGTCGCGCCCGACGAGGCGCGTGTCCTCGCCGAGCGGATCGTCTGGGGGATCGACCGCGCCGGCGCCCGCGGGCACTCGCACGGCGGCCCGACCGACGACGAGGTTCACCGCCTGCGCGACGCGCTCCAGCGGCGCGGCGTGATGGTCACGATCGACGTCGCGCAGCTCGCGCTCTACGAGACCCTCATCAGGGGCTGGGGCGAGTGATCGTTGAGGCATCTCAACGGCTGATCGCCGCCGCCGACGAACTCGACGGCGTCTCGAAGGCGCCCGTCGACACCGAACGCCAGCTCGAACCGATCGCCGTGGAGGTCGACGACTTCATCGAGTCGTTCGTCGCCGACCTGTGGGACGCCTCGATCAAGGAGGACGGCCCGAAGTTCCCGCCCGAAGCGGTCCGCACCGCGCTTGCCCACCGCGCGATCGACCGCACGCTGTACGCCCGCTATCGCCAGCTCATCCGCGCCCGCATCCGCGCCAAGCAGCGGCTCTCAGATCTCCGTGAGATCGTCGCCGCGCAGCGCTCGATCGTGTCCGCCGCCAAGACCGAGGTCGAGGCGAGCGAAGGGCCGCAGCCGAGCTGGTCTCGTTGACCAGGGAGACCGAACGATGAACACCAATCTCACGCCGGCGCCGACAACGCGCGTCGACTTTCAGATCCGCGTTGTCGCCGATGCCGAGAGCTACGCGCAGGTCGGGCAGATGATGGACAAGCTGGCCTCCGCGTTGCGGATCGCGCTCGACGGCCGCGCGCGCTTCGACTTCACCAGCTTCCAGACGCACCCGTGCAAGGCGGCCGAGATGGAGCGCCTGTCGGTGATGGCGCTGGAGCCGGCGGTGCCCTACCCCGTCGACCCGCAGATCCCCGGCACCGACGCCTTCTAGGCGATGTCGCCATCTGACTTCTGGGCCCTGCTCGACGGGCCCGGCCTGCATGAGATCCGCTGCCGCTACTCCGAGGGGCCGGCGCGAGTCTGGCTGCCAACTGATTGCAAACGCCCGTTTGAACGGCTCATCAGATCCGACGACTGTTTCGTCTCGGCCGTCCCGCGCCGGCACGAGGACAGCTACACGCTCGGCGCCGCGCACGTACTCTGGGCCAGGCTGGAGCGGCCCGAGTGCGCGGAGCGGTTGGCACGTCTCCCGGCAGGACCAACGCTCGTGCTGCGCGAGGGCCGCTCCAGCAGACGCACGGCGCTCTGGGCCCTCTCCCGCCCGCTCTGGGGCGAATGGATCGACCGGGCCAATGCGCGGCTCGCGCACGCGGTCAAGGGGCGCAGAGGGGCCGCGGACGCCTCGCAGCTCGTGCTCTCGCCCTTCACCCGCCTGACCAACGCCAAGCGCCCGGTCTCGATCTACGTGGAGTACGAGTCCGACACCTACGCGACGGCGCGTCAGATCGTCGGCGCCCTGCCCGACGCGCCGGCGCTCGATGGCTGGAGGGCGGCGGCGTGAGAAAGAAGAAGCCGTGCCGGTGGTGCGGCGGCCCGAGGACGATGCGCAGCCCCTACTGCTCGGACGAGTGCCGCGATCTGGGGGCGCTCGCCGCCAAGGCGGCGCATCTCGCGCGCCAGCGCCGGCCGTGCCGAGGGTGCGGCAAGATCAAGGAGCCCGGCACGGTCTGCTCGTACTGTCCCGAGTGCCGGCTCCGGCGCCGCGCTCACATCTGCACGCGCTGCCGGCGCTATCCGATTCTCACGCCGGGAGCGAGGCTATGCCCGACCTGCCGATCGCGCGCCCGCAAGCGCCGGCTCGCTCAGCGCCGCGAGCTGCAACGGATGTATCGGCGCATGGCTGCCGAGCGCGCCGGACATGCCGTCGAGCCGGTCTCAGATACCGAGTGGAAGCGCGAATACAACGGCGACGGCTGGGGCCGGGCGACGCGCGTGCCGGCCGCTCCGCTCCGGCCACACCTACGCGACTGCGTTCGGATGACCAGCGAGGAGAGCCTGGCCGAGCGCGCCGGCGTCTCGACGCGCCGCATCGGCGCACTCCTACGCGGCGAGCAGGAGTCGGTCTCGCTCGTCGTCGCTGACCGGCTGTGCGTCGCCGTCGGGCTACCGCTGTCGCTCGTCTACCAGGACGCATGATGCGCACACTCGTACCGGATTCGCCCGTTTCGTACCACAATGGGTTGATGACGTGGTACGGTTGCCGTCCCCGCCGGGCCGTGGCAGCTCGGCGAATCCGAAGGGAGAACCATGTCTCGTAAGACCAAGGAGCGGCCGATGCCGCCCGGCGCCCGCCGCACTACCGCTGGCCGCATCACGGTGACGATCCCGTGTGAGATCGGCGGCAAGCTGATGCGCCTGTCTCAGAACAAGATCCTGCCGTCGGAGCCGCGCAGCTACGGCACGATCGACGAGGCGTGGGACGGGCTCGGCCGCGTGCGGGAGTACCTCGCCCAGGAGATCGACCGCGCCGCCACGGTCGGCGGCTTCTGGGATCGCTGGACCAACGAGGACGACCGCCAGTGGGGCGCGAACGGCACCGAGTGCCCGGACCGCAGCCGCCACGCGATCTACACCTACGCCTCCAAGACGCGCGCCTTCAAGGAGGAGTACAAGGGCCGGGCGCTCGCCTCGATCTGCGAGGCCGACATCCGCGACTGGACGCAGCACGCGGACTACTCGCCGTCCGGCATGACCGCGCTCGGTACCTTCCTACGCGACGCCGCCACGGCCGGGCTGCGC
>DATHJG010000486.1:0-3274 GCA_035489875.1 Solirubrobacteraceae bacterium
CTGGCCTGGCGCGAGGACGCGTCCAACGTCGAGTTCGCCCGCGGCCGGGTGCGCCACGACCTGCTGCCGGCGCTGCGCGCGATCCACCCCGCCGCCGAGGCCAACGTCCTGCGCACGCTGGAGCTGCTGCGCGACGAGGCCGCTGTGCTCGACGCCGCCGTCGACCGCGCGCTCGCCGCGGCCGGCGACCCGCCGGCACGCGACGCGCTCAGCGCGCTCCCGCCCGCGCTGGGCCGGCTCGCGCTCCAGCGCCTCGCCGACGGCGCGGCCGGCGGACAGGCGCCCGCGATCGGCCACCGCACCGCCGAGGTGCTCGCGCTGGCCGAGGGCGGCGCGCTCGACGTCGGCGGCGGCCTGCGCGCCGAGATCCGCCACGGCGCGGTGCGCTTCGGCGCGAGCGAGGGACCCGCGGCGCCGCATCCCCGGCGCGCTCCCTCGTAGGATGCCCGGCGGGTGGGACTGAACCTTCGCGATCCGAGCATCGGAGAGATCCTCGTCCAGGCCGACGATCTCCAGCACCGCGTGCGCCAGCTCGGCGAGGAGATCTCGCGCGACTACATAGACAGGGACCTGCTGCTGATCGGCGTGCTGAAGGGCGCGGTCTTCTTCCTCGCCGACCTCATGCGCGAGATCGAGTGCCCGTGCGAGGTCGACTTCATGGCGGTCGCGTCCTACGGCTCGGCGACCGAGTCCTCGGGGGTCGTGCGGATCCTCAAGGACCTCGACACGCCGATCGAGGGCCGCGACGTGCTGATCGTGGAGGACATCGTCGACTCCGGCCTCACGCTGCAGTACCTGCTGCGCACGCTGGAGGCGCGCGGGCCTGCCTCGTTGGAGGTCTGCGCGCTGCTGACCAAGCCCGAGCGCCGCACCGTCGACCTGCCCACGCGCTACATCGGGTTCGAGATCCCGGACAAGTTCGCGATCGGCTACGGCCTCGACCATGCGGAGCGTTATCGCAACCTCCCGTACGTGGCCGCGTTATCTGTCCCATAAGCCCCGGAACCAGACTCGTCCGTCTCAAGCGCTGCCGCGTATCCGTCGACAGCACCGCGTAAGCCCTGCAAGCGCGGGAACCACCCGCTGATACCTTTGGAACACACATGAGCCGGTTCTTCAAGAGCGCTGCCTTCCCGATCCTGATCGTGATCGTGCTGGCGTTCTTCGCGTCCAAGCTGATCTCGAACCAGGACCAGGCGCCCAAGGCGTCCTTCGCGACGTTCCTGCAGCAGCTCGATCGGGGCGAGATCAAGAACGTCACGCTGCGCACGAAGGACAACTCGATGGAGGTCCGGCTCGACAAGCCGGACAAGAACCAGTACTCGGTCGGTTACCCGCCGGCGTACGGCGAGGTGCTGGTCAACCAACTGCGCTCGGCCCAGGCCGAGAACAAGCTGGAGGACTTCAACGTCAAGCCCGCGCGGACCAGCGTGCTGCTCAGCATGCTCACGTGGGTCCTGCCGATCCTGATCTTCATCGGCTTCTGGCTGTTCCTGATGAACCAGGTGCAGGGCGGCGGCTCGAAGGTCATGTCGTTCGGCAAGTCGCGCGCCAAGCGCATGTCGGTCGACTCGCCGAAGATCACGTTCCGCGACGTCGCCGGGGTGGACGAGGCGGTGGAGGAGCTCCACGAGATCAAGGAGTTCCTCGAGAACCCGAAGAAGTTCCAGGCGCTCGGCGCCCGCATCCCCAAGGGCGTGCTGCTCTACGGGCCTCCGGGCACCGGCAAGACGCTGCTCGCGCGCGCCGTGGCCGGTGAGGCCGGCGTGCCGTTCTTCTCGATCTCCGGCTCGGACTTCGTCGAGATGTTCGTCGGCGTCGGCGCGTCCCGCGTGCGCGACCTGTTCGAGCAGGCCAAGCAGAACTCCCCCTGCATCATCTTCATGGACGAGATCGACGCCGTCGGCCGCCATCGGGGCGCCGGCATGGGCGGCGGTCACGACGAGCGCGAGCAGACGCTCAACCAGCTCCTCGTGGAGATGGACGGCTTCGAGGCCAAGGACAACATCATCATGATCGCGGCCACCAACCGGCCCGACATCCTCGATCCCGCCCTGCTGCGCCCCGGCCGCTTCGACCGCCAGATCACCGTCGACCGGCCCGACCGCAAGGGCCGCGCGAAGATCCTCGAGGTTCACACCCGCGGCAAGCCGCTCGCCAAGGACATCGAGGTCGACGCGCTCGCCGGCCAGACGCCCGGCTTCACCGGCGCCGACCTCTCCAACCTCGTCAACGAGGCCGCGCTCCTCGCCGCCCGCACGGGCAAGAAGGAGATCACCCAGACGGAGCTCGAAGAGGGCATCATGCGCGTCGTCGCCGGCCCGGAGAAGAAGACCCGGGTGATGGGCGAGAAGGAGCGCCTGATCACGGCGTACCACGAGATGGGGCACGCGATCGTGGGCCACTTCCTCGAGCACTCCGACCCCGTCCACAAGATCTCGATCATCTCCCGCGGACAGGCGCTCGGCTACACCATCTCGATGCCGTCGGAGGACAAGTTCCTCACGACGCGCGCCGAGCTGCAGGACACGATGGCGATGACGCTCGGCGGCCGCGCCGCGGAGGAGATCGTCTTCGGCGAGATCACCACCGGCGCGTCGAACGACCTCGAGAAGGTCACAGCGACCGCGAAGCAGATGGTCATGCGCTACGGCATGAGCGAGAAGCTCGGCCCGCGCGTGTTCGGCCACGACCACGGCATGCCGTTCCTCGGCCGCGAGTTCTCCTCCGAGCCCGACTACTCGGACGAGATCGCGCGCGAGATCGACGACGAGATCCGCCGCATCGTCGAGGCCGCGCACCAGATCGCGAAGGACATGCTGCTCGAGCACCGCGAGTCGCTCACGACGATCTCCGAGGTGCTGCTCAAGCGCGAGACGATCGAGAGCGAGGAGTTCGCGGCGCTGCTCGCCGGCAAGGCCGAGGAAGAGGTCTTCGGCCCCGACGACACGCCGACCGGCACGCCGGAGCGGCCCGAGCTGCCCAGCGCGACCGACCGCGCGGCCGGCAAGCTCGGCCTCCCGCGGCCCGGCCTGGCCGGCGGGGCCGCCGAGGCGCGCGGGCTCGACCTGCCGGAGAAGCCCGAGCTGGCGTAGCTCCCGCTGCCTACGGGTTCAGCGAGAACGGCGGATAGCGGTCGGTGACGAGCAGGAACGCGTAGGCGCTCACGCGGACGCCCCAGCGTCCCACGCCGACGACGAAGTCGAACAGCCCGCGCGGGTAGCGGCCCGTGAACAGGATCGCGAACCAGGCGATCACCATGCAGACGAACGCG
>DATHJG010000487.1:0-4116 GCA_035489875.1 Solirubrobacteraceae bacterium
GACGAGGGGACCGTTCCCCTTCACGTCGTTGCGGACGCGATCGAGGTCGCGGTGGGCGGGCGCCGGGTGCGGGTCACCAACCCCGACAAGGTCTACTTCGCCGAGCGGGGGATCACCAAGGGCGACGTGGTGCGGTACTTCCTCTCGGTCGGCGACGGGATCCTCGCGGCGGTGCAGGACCGGCCGACGATGCTGGAGCGCTGGCCCGGCGGCATGGCGGGCAGCGCGATCTTCCAGCGCCGGGTCGCCACGGGCGTGCCGGACTGGGTCCAGACCGCGGCCGACGGCGTCTACCCGACCGAGCTCGCGGTCGTCGCGTGGGCGGCGAGCCTCGGCACGCTCCGCTTCCACCCGTCGCCGGTGCGCCGGACGAACCTCGAGTGCCCGGATGAGCTGCGGATCGATCTGGACCCGCAGCCGGGCACCGGATTCCGCGAGGCGGTCGCGGTGGCCGCCGAGCTGCGCGGGCTGCTCGCCGAGCACGATCTCATCGGCTTCCCGAAGACGTCGGGCGGGCGCGGGGTGCACGTCGCCGTGCCGATCCTGCCGCGCTGGACGTATCCCGACGTCGGCCGTGCGCAGGAGACGCTCGCGCGCGAGCTGGTGGGCCGGATGCCGCGACAGGCGACGACGGAGCGGCGCAAGCGCGAGCGCGGGGAGCGGGTGTACGTCGACCACGGCCAGTTCCTCGTCGCGGCGGCGTACTCGATCCGCCCGACGGCGCGCGCGACGGTGTCGGCACCGGTGACCTGGGACGAGCTGGAGGCGGCGGAGCCCGAGGACTTCGACGTCACGACGATGCCCGCCCGGTTCGCCGCGCTCGGCGACCTCCAGGCCGGGCTCGGCGACGACGCGCGCTCGATCGAGTCGCTGCTGCGGGCGGCGTAGCGATGCGGCTGCCGGTCATGCCCCCGGTCTCGCCGATGCTCGCCAAGGCGGTCGCCGGCATCCCGCCCGGGAAGCTCTACGAGCCGAAGTGGGACGGCTTCCGCTCGATCGTGTTCCGCGACGGGGACGAGGTGGAGATCGGCAGCCGCAACGAGCGCCCGATGACCCGGTACTTCCCCGACGTCGCCGCGGCGGTCAAGCGGAGCCTGCCGTCGCGCTGCGTCGTGGACGGCGAGATCGTCGTCGCGAGCGCCGACGGGCGCGCGCTGGACTTCTGGGCGCTCCAGCAGCGCCTGCATCCGGCGGCCAGCCGCGTCCGGCTGCTCGCCGACCGGACGCCGGCCGCCTTCATCGCCTTCGACCTGCTCGCGCTCGGCGACGTCGACTACACGGGGCGGCCGTTTCACGAGCGGCGCGCCGCGCTGGAGCGAGCGCTCGCGGCGGCCGCGCCGCCGGTCCATCTCACCCCGATCACGCGCGACGAGCGCGTGGCGGGGCGCTGGTTCGACCGGTTCGAGGGCGCCGGGCTCGACGGCGTGATCGCCAAGGGGCCCGACGACGCCTACCAGCCGGGCAAGCGGGTCATGGCCAAGGTCAAGCACGTGCGGACCGCCGACTGCGTGCTCGCCGGCTACCGGGTGCACAAGTCGGGGCCCGACGCGATCGGATCGCTCCTGCTCGGTCTCTACGACGACGGGAGCACGCCCGCGTCGCAGTGGGCCGACATGTTCGGCGGGCTGATGTCGGTCGGCGTGGTCGGCGCGTTCACCGCCGCACGCCGGCGGGAGCTGTTCGCCGAGCTGCAACCGCTCGTCTGCGACGTCGCCGAGCACCCGTGGGGCCGCCTCGTCGACGCGGCGTCCGCGCGCGGGCCGGGCAGCCGCTGGAACCCGGACAAGGACCTGTCGTTCGTACCGCTGCGGCCGGAGCGCGTGCTCGAGGTGCGCTACGACCACATGGAGGGCGCCCGCTTCCGTCACCCGCCGCAGTTCGTGCGCTGGCGTCCCGATCGCGATCCGCTTTCCTGCGGGTACGCGCAGCTCGAGCGACCGGTGCGATTCGACCTCGCGGACGTGCTCGCCGGCTCGTGAACATGTCGAGCCTCGGGTTCGCGAGCAGCGCAGCCTCCCGCCTGCGCTGCGCGATGAAAAGGTCTTGCTGCTCGGCGTCCGGCTGATCGTGTCGAGTTTCGCGTTCGCAAACAGGGCAGCCTCCCGCCTGCGCTGCGCGAGTCACATTGCACCAATATGTTCACGGTGCTAGCGTCGCCGCCGCCGGCGCCCCAGTCGCCGGCTCAGCACGCCGGCGCACGCTGACCAGATCGACTCAGATCAATAGGGAGTCACACGGCGTGAAACGCATGAGAATGGCGTGCGCCCTCGCAGGGGTGAGCATCGCCTTAGGTGGCGGCGTCACAGCCACGGCAGGGGCATACAACCCGATCGTCCCATCGCAGGGGAACAGGACGATCACACTCGACGGGCAGCACATGACGATCGACGACGTGGTCGCGATCGCCCGCTACGGGGCGAAGGTGCAACTCGCACCCGCAGCCCGCAAGCGGTCGCAGGACGCGTACGAGCTGCTGCTCCAGGGGGCCAAGCAGGGCCTTCCGATCTACTGGTTCAACCGCGCGCCCGGATCGGGCCGCGAGACGGTCATCTTCGAGGGCGACCCGTTGTCGCCCGAGAACAAGCAGCTCCTCCTCTCCCGCCAGCTCGCGACGTTCAAGCGCGGGCCGGGCGGGGGGATCGGCCCGGAGGTCGCCGACGAGGAGATCGTGCGGGCCATGATGGCCGTGCGGGCGAACACGATGGTCTACGAGGCGGCCTCGCCGCCGCTGACGCAGATGCTGCTCGACCTGCTCAACAAGAACATCTCGCCGGTCGTCCAGTCGCGCGGGTCACCGGGCGAGGGCGACCTGCCGCAGATGAGCAACGTCGGCGGGACGATGGTCGGCGTCGGGCAGGCGTACTACAACGGCCAGCGGATGCCGGCCGCACAGGCGCTCGCGCTCGCGGGGCTGCAGCCGCTCGCGCCGTTCGCGGCGGACGACGCGGCGCTGACGAGCACGAACGCCTACTCCGCCGGTCAGGCGGCGCTGCTGGTGCACGACTCCAAGCGGCTGCTCGACTGGTCGGACCTGACGTTCTCGATGAGCATGCTGGGGCTGAACTCCAGCGTGACGCCGCTCGTCGCGGTCCCGCAGGAGGCGCGCCCGTTCCCGTATCAGAACTGGCAGGCCAAGCGGCTGCTCGGACTGATCAAGGGCAGCTACCTGTTCGACCTGGAGCCGGACGGCAAGCGGATCATCCAGGACCCGCTGAGCTTTCGCGACTACAACCAGCGCAACGGCGCCGCATGGCAGGAGTGGGCGCAGCTCAAGAAGAACATGCTGATCCAGATCAACTCGTCGGACCACAACCCGGCGGTCGTCCCCGGCGCCAAGCCGAGCGACTCCTGGGAGCTCGACACGCCGTGGTTGAAGCAGTACTACGTCAACAGCGGCGGCAAGAAGGGCTACATCCTGTCGAACTCAAACTTCGTCGCGATGCCCTGGGCCAACGACATGGAGGCGTTCACGATCGCGCTCGCACAGACCATCGCCGGGTCGGTGCAGCGTGACATGCGCTTCCCGGACACGTTCTTCACGGTGGTCGCGCCGTCGGACGTGCTGTCGGACGACGTGTTGAGGAGGGCGGCGCCGCAGGCGGATAGCTACGCGATCTCCGACCTGATGGCGGAGGTGCAGGAGCTCGCCAACCCGATCCCGGCGCAGGGCAACGCGCTGGTGCGCAACGTCGAGGACATGGAGAACTTCACCCGCCTGAAGGTGGCGCGGGCGAGGCTCGCCGTGGACGACGCGTTCCGCCTGGTTGCGCAGGAAGCGCTCTCGGCGACGTACTGGATGAACGTCCGCTCGGCGCAGCGGCCGTCGCGGTCGTTCGGGGCGGCGCCGAACGCGGCGTGGCAGTCGCTCCGGGCCGTGATCCCGTGGCAGTCAGACAACCGGCCGGAGATCCCGGCCGGTGAGCTCGCCTACGCGTTCATGGTCGCCAACCCGGCCAGCACGTTCATGGGCGGGGACCAGGACCCGGCGGTGGAGGTGCGGGCGGCGACGAGCCGCGCGTACAAGAAGCTGAAGGTCCGCCGGGGGATCCTGCGCAAGCAGGCCCGGAACAAGTAGCCGGTGCGCCGGCGGCCCGGAGCGATCCGGGCCGCCGGCAC